>CAIUPC010000810.1 GCA_903900905.1 uncultured Acetobacteraceae bacterium | reverse complement strand
GTCGCTGCTCGCGCAAGGCGAGCAGCCGGCGGATATTCTCGCCGATTACCCGTCCTTGGTACCTGACGATATCAGGGCCTGCCTGACATATGCGCATGCCGTTGTCGCTGATGACCGGATCGACGAGGTCATGGTCGCACATCATTGAAGTTTTTGGTCCTGAAAGCGCCATCCGTTGGCACGGATGCATTCGAAACTGGCTAAGGCGATCCGTTTCAGGTGTGGCACCGGCGCCCGAACCCCGTCATGCCGACGTAGGTCGGCACCCACGCCTTGCAAGGTCCCAACAGCGAAGGGCGTGGATGCCGGCCTCCGTCGGCATGACGGGAAACGGAGTCGTTGATGTTGCGCTTCGTCATGCCAGCCGGTGCCGTGAACCGCGCGATCGAGCAGGTCCCGTGCGTTGACTGTTTACGGGCGGTGGAGCCGGTGTGGTATAATCGCCGGATCGACAGTGTCAGGAGGTTCAGATGAACGCCATCGACCCATCGCTACCCCGGCAGACCCCATTGACCCCCGAGGAATTGCACGAGCGCGACCAGCGGACCAACCGGTTCCTCGCGAGCGAGGAGTTCATCCCCTTCGTGCTGGAATGCTTCGCGCGGGGCGTCCGGAGGGCGGCAGAGGAAAACGCTGCTCTGGCTGCCTCGAAGGCGGTCGATCAGTCGTGATCCTGCGCGAACCGCTGCTGATCATTCTCGGCGGCATCAATGGCGCGGGCAAATCCACTCTGGCGCGAGAGATTGCGGAGGACCCGCCGACCGCCCACCTGACCTTCCTCGACCCCGACAAGATCGCCGCCGAGGTCCGCCGGGAACGCCCCGAACTCACCCTGAACGCCGCCAACTTCGCCGGCCTGCGCATCGTCTCCGAACGCACCGCCGCGATGCTGGCCGCACGCCAGTCCTTCGTGACGGAGACCGTCCTCGCCACCGTCGCGCACCGGCTGCTCTGCGAGAAAGCCCAGGCCGCCGGCTGGCAGGTGCGACTGGTCTATGTCGGCCTGCCGCGCGTCGAGGACTCCATTGCCCGCGTTGCCCTGCGCGTTTCCAAAGGCGGTCACGCGGTGCCCGAGGCCGATATTCACCGCCGCTGGCCGCGCACGCACGAGAACCTCGCCTGGTTCGCCCGCCACGCCGATGCGGTGGACGTCTATGCCAACAGCCAGTGGGAGGCCCCGCCGGCATTGGTGGCGCGGGCCGTCGCGGGCCAGGTCACACTGTTCGACGCCGATGCTTTACCCGCTGTAACCACGGCCTTGCAGCCGTTGGTGTGACGCCGATTTTTCTCGGATCGGCCCGGTGTTCGTGTTATGATCCATTCCGTCACACCATCAGGGAAGGCGTCATGGCCGAAGTCAGTCTGGAGTTCATGCAAGACATGACGCAGCGCATCATGGATGGGTTCGCGACCATGCATGACGATATGCAGGACGTAAAAACCCGCCTGTCAGCCGTCGAACGCGCCGTGATCGGCCTGCGCCGGGACCAGACCCACGACGCCGCAAACGCCGCGCATGCCCAGGACCGCATGGACCGCCTCGGCGAGCGGGTTGCTCGCATCGAACGCCGGTTGGAGATCGTCAGCTAACGCCCCCACCGAAACCATCATCGGCCCGGCCATCCCGGAAGTACCCCATGACCTCGCTCTACGAAGCCGATTTCTACGCCTGGGCCACACAGCAGGCATCGCTGCTGCGTGCCGGCGATCTGTCCGCTCTGGACATTGCGAACATCGCCGAGGAAATCGAGAGCATGGGCAAAAGCGAACGGCGCGAACTGATCAGCCGGTTGACCATCCTCCTCCAGCACCTGCTGAAATGGCAGTTCCAGCCGGGCCTGCGCGGCAACAGTTGGCGCTATACCATCAAGGTGCAACGCCGCGATCTGACCCGCCATCTGGCCGACAACCCGAGCCTGACAGCCCAACTGCCGGCCGTTTTGGCGGATGCCTATGCGTCCGCGGTGTTGCTGGCGGCTGGGGAAACCGGCCTGCCCGATACCGCCTTTCCGCCCGAATGCCCCTGGTCGTACCGGCAGGCAGCCGATACGGAGTTCTGGCCGGACTCCGGCAGCTAACCCCACTCTTGCACTCCGGCCCCGCCCGCCCGATACATCCAACCCATGAGCGACAGTGCGATACAAGCGGCCGACGGGCCGCGCTATGACTTCCGGGCCGCCGAACCCAAGTGGCAGCAGGCCTGGGCGGAGCGACGCTGCTTTCAGGTGGACGACGTCCCCACCGACGGCAAGCCGAAATACTACGTGCTGGAGATGTTCCCTTATCCCAGCGGCAAGATCCACATGGGGCACGTGCGGAACTACACCCTCGGCGACGTGGTGGCGCGCTACAAACGCGCCCGCGGCCATTCGGTGCTGCACCCCATGGGCTGGGACGCCTTCGGCCTGCCCGCCGAAAACGCCGCCCGCGAACGCGGCGTCCATCCCGGCAAATGGACCTACGAAAACATCGCCAACATGCGCACCGAGCTCAAGCGCATGGGCCTGTCGCTGGATTGGGAGCGGGAGTTCGCGACCTGCCAGCCGGAATACTACCGCCATCAGCAGAAGCTGTTCCTGGATTTCCTGAAAGCCGGCCTGGTCGAGCGCAAGGAAAGCTGGGTCAACTGGGATCCGGTCGATGGCACCGTCCTGGCCAACGAGCAGGTGATCGACGGCCGCGGCTGGCGCTCCGGCGCGCTGGTGGAAAAGAAGCAGCTCAGCCAGTGGTTCTTCGCGATCACCAAGTTCGCCCCGGATCTGCTGTCCGCGCTCGACACCCTCGACCGCTGGCCCGAACGAGTTCGCCTCATGCAGGCCAATTGGATCGGCCGCAGTGAGGGCGCGCGCCTGCATTTCGACCTGGCGGCCCCGGCGGACGGGATCGAGCGGGTGGAAGTCTACACCACCCGCCCCGACACGCTGTACGGCATGTCCTTCATGGCCATCGCCCCGGAACACCCGCTGGCCACCGCCGTCAGCGCCCATGACCCGAAAGCGGCCGCCTTTGTGGCGGACTGCCGCAGCAAGGGCACCAGTGAGGCAGTGATCGAAACCGGCGAAAAGCACGGCTACGACACCGGTCTGCGGGTAAAGCACCCGTTCATCGAGGGTGCGACCTACCCGGTCTGGATCGCCAATTTCGTGCTGATGGAATACGGCACCGGCGCTATCTTCGGCTGCCCGGCGCATGACCAGCGCGACCTCGATTTCGCCCGCAAATACGGCCTGGATGTCACCCCCGTGGTCCTGCCGCCGGGCGCCGACCCCGCGGCTTTCGCGGTGGGTAAGGAGGCGTACACAGGGCCGGGCGCCGCGTTCAACTCCGGGTTCCTGGACGGGCTCGAGGTCGATGCCGCCAAGCGCGCCGCGATCGACGCTTTGGCCGCGCAGAACCAGGGCGAAGGCGTCACCAACTGGCGCCTGCGCGACTGGGGCGTGTCCCGCCAGCGCTACTGGGGCTGCCCGATCCCGGTCGTCCATTGTGACGATTGCGGCGCCGTTGGCGTGCCGGACTCCGAACTGCCGGTGAAGTTGCCCGACGACGTCACCTTCGACCGCCCCGGCAATCCGCTGGATCACCACCCCACCTGGAAGCACGTCAACTGCCCCAGCTGCGGCAAGCCGGCGCGGCGGGAGACGGATACCTTCGACACCTTCGTCGACAGCTCCTGGTATTTCGCGCGGTATTGCTGCGCCTCCGACACCACGCAGCCGACGGCGCGGGCGGCGGTGGATCACTGGATGCCGGTCGATCAGTATATCGGCGGCATCGAGCACGCGATTTTGCACCTGCTCTATTCCCGCTTCTTCACCCGCGCGATGAAGGAAACCGGGCATCTCGGCGTGGACGAGCCCTTCGCCGGGCTGTTCACCCAGGGCATGGTGAACCACGAGTCCTACAAGTCCGCCGATGGCGCCTGGCTCTATCCGGAGGAAATCGAAAAGCGCCCCGACGGCACCGCCACCCATCGCGAAACCGGCCTGCCGGTGACCGTTGGCCGCATCGAGGCGATGAGCAAGTCCAAGCGCAACACCATCGACCCCGGCGCCATCATCGCCCGCTACGGCGCCGACACCGCCCGCTGGTTCATCCTGTCCGACAACCCGCCCGAACGCGACATGGAGTGGACGGAGTCCGGCGCCGCCGGCGCCTACCGCTTCACCCAGCGCATCTTCCGCCTGGCCGAGAACCTGCCGCCAGCCAGCGACAAGCCGGACATGTTCGGCACCGCCGGCCGCACCCTGCGCCGCGCCACGCATAAAGCCATCGCCGCCGTGACCGAGGCCTGGGAGGGCTTTGCCTTCAACGTCGCGGTCGCCCGCATGTACGAACTCGCCAATGCCATCACCGACGCCGAACGCGCCGCGGACGAGCCTGGCCTGGCCTGGGCGCGGCGGGAAGCGGTGGAGTCGATGGCGCGCCTCTGCGCCCCCGCGATGCCGCATCTGGCGGAGGAAATTTACGTCCGCCTCCACCCCGATGCCACCGAACTGGTCGCTGATCTGCCTTGGCCGGCGGCGGAGCCGGACCTGCTGGTTGCCGAAACCGTTGCCATCGCGGTGCAGGTCATGGGCAAGCTGCGCGGCACGATCCACATGCCGCCGGACTCCCCGGCCGAACAGGTGCTCGCGCAGGCCGAGGCGGATGCCAATGTCGTGCGTGCGATCGACGGGAAGCGCATCGTGAAACGCATCCATGTCCCCAACCGCATCGTCAACTTCGTGATCGCGGGATGAGCGCCCAACTCCCCCGTCGTGGCCTGCTCAGCCTGCTGGCGGCCGGTGCCGCGGCCGGCTGCGGCTTTCAGCCGGTCTATATGCCCACGGCCTCCGGCAAGCCGGGCGTCGCGGCGCGGGAACTGGCGGCCGTGGACGTGCACCCGATCCAGGATCGTCCCGGGCAGCTCCTGCGCCAGGCGCTGCAGGAGCGCATGGCCAGCGACGGCGGTGGGGCGCACCACTACGACCTGCAGGTCAATTTCTGGATCGCCGGTGAGTCCGTTGGCATTCAGCCCGACACCAGCGCCTCCCGCGTCCGGCTGACGGGGACCGCGAACTGGACCCTGACCGCGCGGGATGCCGGGCGCACGACGCTGACCACCGGCACCGCGCGCGCGCTGGACGGGTTCAATATGTTCGACTCCCAGTATTTCGCCGCCGATATGGAAAACAGCGCCGTGCAGAAGCGGATCGCGGAGGCGGTGGCCGATCAGGTGGCGATGCAGCTGGCGGTGTGGTTTCGTAAACGTAGCAGCGCGGCGGCGGGCTGAGCCGATGCAACTGCCGGCGGTGCAGGTCGCGGCGTTCCTGAAAAACCCGGGCAATTGCCGGGTCGTGCTGCTCTACGGTGATGATGCCGGCATGATCCGTGATCGGGCCGAGGGCCTGGTCCGGTTCGTCGCGGGCTCCCTGGACGATCCGTTCCTGGTCGCTGAAGTCTCGCGCGACGATATCGCCTCCCTCCCGGATGAGGCCGCGTCCATGTCGCTGACCGGCGGCCGCCGGGTGGTGCGGGTGCGTGACGTCACGGATGCCGCGACCGCGCATGTGCTGGCGATCCTGAAGAGCAAGGCGCCGGCGCTGGTGGTGCTGGAGGGGCCGAGCATGGCCGCCCGCTCCCGCATGCGCACGGCATTGGAAGCGGCGCCGGACGGGGCGGCCATCGGCTGTTACCCGGAAGAAGGCCGCACGCTGGAGACCACGATCCGCACCACGCTGAACGCTGCCGGCGTGCGGGTCGATCCGGACGCCCTGTCATGGCTGACGGCGCAGCTTGGCGCGGATCGCGCCTCGACCCGGTCGGAGCTGGAGAAGCTGGCGCTCTATGTCGGGCCGGGCGGGCGCGTGGACCTGGACGCGGCGCTCGCCTGCGTTGGCGACCTCGCCGGCCTGTCGCTGGATGATGCCTTGTTCGCCGCCACCACGGGCGATGTCGGCATGGCCGACCGGGCGCTGGAACTGGCGATGGCGGAGGGCGCGGCGCCGGTGCAGGTGCTGCGCGTGGGCCTGGCGCATATCCAGAAACTGCACCGCGCCCGGCTGGCGATGGAGGAGCAGGGGCTGACGGCGGCGGATGCCACCAAAACCGTCCGCCCGCCGATTTTCTTCCGCCGCAGCGGGGCCTTCACCCGATCTTTGATGCTATGGCCGCTGCCGGCGCTGAACGCCGCTCTGGCGGGCCTGGCGGAGGCCGAGCGCGGCTGCAAACGCACCGGCTGGCCGGACGACGCGCTGTGCCGCAACACGGTCCTGGCGATGGCCCGCCGCGCCGCCGTGGCGGCCCGCGGCGGGCGGTAGGCTCAGAGGTCCGAAAGCTTCTCCCAATACAGCTCCCGCCGTTCCGGCGCGCCGCCGCCATAGGGGCGCAGCGGCGGCTGCAGCACCATGATCTCCCCCTCGAACCGCACGCCGCGCACCTGGTCGGAGCCGATACGCGTGGGGTCGGAGGCTGCGTCGACGCGCGTCACCAGCGTGGTGCCGTCGTAGGTGTAGGTGCCGATATAGGAGCTGTATTCGCGTTTGGCGCCGGCCGGGAGGTCGGTGCGGCCATCGCAGGTGACCGCCATCATGCGGCCGTCTGCGCCGAGGGCCAGCCGCCCGGTGCCCTGCCCGCCATAGGGCAAGGGCAGCTCGTTCCCCGTAGCATCGCGGGCGACGGCGCGGATCAGGCGCCAGGTTCCAATCGGGTTAGGCATGGGAGTGTTTCCTTAGGTTATGCGCCTCAAAGGGCCGGGAATATGCGCTGGAACACGGCCGGCGAGCCCTCATCAAGCTGCACATGCGGGCGCATGCGGAGGTTCCAGGGGTTGCTCACCCGCGCCTCCGCCCATTCCTGGCTGTCGGGAACGCCGGCGCTCGCAAACTCATAGACCGTCAGGTATTTCGGTTCCCCTTCCACCGCGACATAGCGGCGGGCGCGGATCACGCCGGGGACCTTGAGGTAGCCGGGGATATAGGCGGTGTTGTACCAGGCGTTGAATTCGTCTTCCATATGGGCCGCGATCGTGATGCGGCCGATTTGCAGGAAGGGCGGCGGTTCGGCCGGGAAATCGACCGGATCGGTCTTGGCCGGGAAAATCTGCCGGTAGCCGTTGATCAGGAAATTCCGCCCAATATGGCTGGGCGACACGGTGGTCCGCCGGGCGGAGGGCTTGTAGCGCAGATCATCCAGAAACGCGCTCGAGCGGAGGACATTGTGATCCTCCAGCTCATACATCGCCAGGTACTTGGGGCCGCCGCGCAGGGCCTGATAGCGGGCGCCGCTCAGGAAGCCTGGCACGGTCGCGAGCCGGGCCATGTGCTCCTCGTTGTACCAGGCGTTGAAAGCGTCCTCATGCGCCGGATCGACGTCGGTCCATGCCATCAACAATCCGGTGCCACGTGTTTTGGCCATGTTGGCGGTCCCCCTTTGGTGATTGCCGCCATCATAGGGGGACCGCCGCCATCACGCGAGACCAGCCGCCCTCTCCGGCACGATCGGCTTGCGAGTCATGATCATGGTCGCCACCGCGCCAATCAGCGGCAGCACCCCGGCCACCACGAAGGCCCGGTCGAAGCTTCCCGTGAGATCCACGACGTACCCCGTCACGATCGGTGCCATTAGCCCGAACGTGTTGCCGCCGACGACCGTGGTGGCGGTGACCTTGCCGATATCGGCGCGGTTGCGCACCAGATCGGTCACCAGGGCGAAGTTCAGCGCGCTGCCCGCCAGGCCCAGCGCCCGCACGCCGGCGAGCACCACGATGATCATCCAGAGCTGATCCAGCACCGGCACCAGCAGAATGGCCGAGACCCCCGCCAGCATGATCGCCAGCGTCGTGCGCCGGGCGCCGGAATAAACCTTCTCCTTCGTGAGCACCCGATCGCTCAGCTTGCCCAGCCCGACCGCGATGACCGAGGCGACGCCGAACGGCACTGCCGTCAGCAGACCGGCATTCATCACGCTCAGGCCTTTGGCCTGTTGCAGATAGCTCGGCAGCCAGGTCAGCAGCATGTAGCCGCCATAGACCTCACACCCCTGGGTCAGGAACAGGCCCCAGACGCTGCGTTGCCGCAACAGGTAAAAGAGCGAGGACGCCGGCTGTTCCGCCTGCTGCACGACGGCCTGCCCGTCGCGTTCGGCCAGGATTTTGTCCCGTTCGGCGGCGCCGAGCCAGCGCACCCGCTCCGGCTTGTCGAAGAACAGGAACCAGAAGGCCAGCCAGATGAAGCCAACGCTGCCGGCGCTGATGAAGCCGGTGCGCCAGCCCCAGGTGGCGGTAATCCAGGAGATCGCGATCGCCCCGATTGCCGGCCCGGCCGCGGCGCCGGCGCCGAAGATGGCATTGGCAAAGCCCCGCTCGGAGGCCGGAAACCACTCCCGGATGATACGGTTGGAGGCCGGCCAGCTGGTCGATTCGCCCATGCCCATGACCACGCGGGTGCCGACCATGAAGAGCCAGTTGGGGGCGAAGCCGGTGAGGACGGTGGCGGCGGACCACAAGGCGATGCCGCAACTATTGACGATCTTGCCACCGAACCGGTCCACCAGCAGCCCGACCGGAATCAGGCAGAGCACGTAGAACCACAGGAACGAGGAAAGCATATAGCCCATCTGCGTGTTCGACAGCCCGAACTCCGCCGAAATCGGCTTCGCCGCCACCGACAACGCCACCCGGTCGGCGTAGTTGATCGACGTCAGCGTGAACAAGAACAGACAGACCCAACCTCGGCGGAATGTCATCGGCGTTTCTCCCTTTTGAGGGAGGGTGGGGAGCGTTGGGTGCTTATGTCAAATGGCCGGGGCGCTTGGAGGCAGGAGCCGATCGGATGCGTCACACCAGACGCCCTTGATGTTGACGGGTCGACGGTGCCCCGTCTCATCCCGTCATACCGACCTCCGTCGGTATGACGATTGGGGGCGGCGGCGGTTCGTCGATAGTGGTACCGGTTGGTATCAAATATCCCGCATCACCGTGATCCGCGCCGCCCCATGCTCCCGCTCAGCCAGGGCCTCGGCGACCAGCGGTGCCTCATCCCGCCCCGTCTCCGCCACGATCAGCGCCCCAGGCGCGATCCGGCCGCGCGCCCGTAGCCGCGCCATAGCCTTGGGCACCAGGTCCTGACCATATGGAGGGTCGAGAAACACCAGCGACGCCGCCTCCCCCGAAGACACGCGTTCGTAGTCGTAGCCCAGGACCTCGCACCGATCCGTTGCTTTGCAGGCCGTGATATTCGCCCGCAGCGCCGTCAGCGCGGCCCGGTCGCGTTCCACGAACACCGCCCGCGCCGCACCGCGCGACAAAGCCTCCAGCCCCATCGCGCCGGTGCCGGCGAAGACGTCCAGCACGACGGCGTCCTCGATGACGGATCGCCCGCCCCACGGCGCATGCATCAGCATGTCAAACAGCGCCTGCCGCACCCGATCAGCCGTCGGCCGGGTCACCGAGCCCGGCGGCGCGATCAGGCTGCGCCCGCGCCATTGGCCGGCGACGATGCGCATCTAGCGGTGCTGGTGCGGCCTGGCGGGAACCGGCGGCGCCAGAGCCGGCAACTGGTCCCGCAGCATTTTCGGCGGCACTTCCTCGACCTCGCCGCGCGCCAACGTGCCAAGCTGGAACGGCCCGTAGGCGAGGCGGATCAACCGCGACACATGCAGCCCGAGATGCTGCATCACGCGCCGGACCTCCCGGTTGCGGCCTTCCTTCAGCGCCACCGTCAGCCAGGCATTGTCGCCCTTGCGGGAATCCAGCGCCGCCTCGATCCCGGCATAGCGCACGCCCTCGACCGTGATGCCATTCGCGAGCCCAGCCAGAGCGGCCGGGTCGATGGCGCCATAGACGCGCACCCGGTAGCGGCGGATCCAGCCGGTGGAGGGCAGTTCCAGATGCCGCGCCAAAGCG
>CAIUPC010000809.1 GCA_903900905.1 uncultured Acetobacteraceae bacterium | reverse complement strand
TGACCTTTTCCGGCAGGTACTTCTCCGCATCCAGCCAGTGATACTTGTCCTTGATCGGCGTTTTGGTTTCGAACACCGGGACCCGATGCAGCATCTGATGGTCATGATCGCGGAAGCGCAGCGTGACCTCGCCCCCGGTGTCGTTAAATTGCCCCAAAGCCGCGCGGATTTTATCCGCCTCCGTCGATTTCGCCAGATCAATGGAACCAAGAAGCGAGCGCATCCCCATATAGGCCTGCCATCCCCGCGTATCTGGCGGCTGGCCATTCATTTTCTTGGTGAATTGTTCAACGAAGACCTTGTCCGCAGCGGAGAGATTGGGCGCCGCATAATCCCAGGTCTTTGAATAGACACCACCGGTATCACCGGCGGCTTCCGGGCCGGCCGCCCATAGGTCCGCATCGGTCAAACCGATCTGTGCGTATGGGATTTGCGTGCCCAGGCCGCCGGTCTGCCAGGCCTTGAGGAAATAGGTCAGAGCGGTGCCCTGCAACGCGCCCACCACCACATCCGGCTTGGTGATCTTGATCTTGTCGATGATCGCGGTGAAATCTGTCAGTTCCTGGGAGGCGACCTCGCTCCCGATTTCCTGCGCACCCGCTTCGGTCATGCCGAGCTTCGCAACGGCCATCATCGCCGGGCCGGAGGTTCCGGTTACGCCGAGCATGAACCACTTCTTCCCGTAATCGACGAGATAAGGGGAAATCGCGCGATACTGGATACCGTAGGGAATCGCGACCCGGAACGTCCAGGGGTTGCAGAGCTTCCCCGATAGATCATCATGTGATGATGTATGAATGATAAACGGGATTTTGGCCTCACCCGCCATAGCTTGCAGCGCAATTGATCGGCTGCTTTCGGAACCGCCGACAACCGCCACGACTTTCTGTTCCGTGATCAGTTTGTTCATATTGGCTTTTGTGCCGGCAACATCAGGCTCATCGGACTCGATCAGCTCGATCGGCCGACCGAGCACCATGCCGCCGTGGATGGCCAAGGCCAATTCCGCCCCGGCTTTTACATGGGGGCCACCGGGCCCCTGAATGCCGCCATGGGCGAAGCTCAGGCCGACTTTGACGGCTTCAGCTGCTTTCGCGGATTGGATGAAGGGCGATCCCAGCCGGCTCGCCGCGGCACCTGTGGCCCCGAGCAGCAGCATGCGACGCCCCATGCCGGTTTGTGCTGCCGTTCTTTGGTTAGCCACCTCGTGCAGTGGCATTATGCCATTTTTTTCTTCCTGCGACATATTCAAGACCCTTGCGTACGATCAGTCCCACCCCCCCGGGGCAAGACAAACCTGTCACCAGCGTCCAAATATGTCAATTACATGTATGTATTATGACTATAATACTACATATTCCTTTCATATTCCACTTACGTTCCGGTGGGAACGATAATAATTCGTCTATTTTGCTTTCCCTTGTTTTCAATTTTGACAATCTGCATCCGCCCGATCTCCCCGGTGCGTGACACATGAGTCCCGCCGCAGGGTTGCAAATCGACCAAATCACCATCGCCAATCCGCATGAGCCGCAAACGGCCCATGCCGCATGGCGGTTGCACCGACATGGTGCGCACCAGGCCCGGATCGGTGTCGAGTACAGACTCGTCCACCCATTCGATTTGCACCGGCAGATCCGCCTCGATCAGAGCGTTCAATCCCGCCTCGAGCGCCTCTTTCGGAGGCGGGTTCGGCAGATCGAAGTCCAGCCGGGATTTATCCGCCCCGACTGAGCCGCCGGTCACCGCCGCGCCCTTGATCAGGCTACACAGCAAATGCAGCGCGGTGTGCATGCGCATCAGCTTGTGGCGGCGGTCCCAGTCGATCTCGCCCTCCACGGCCGCACCAGCCAGCGGTAGAGCCGCACCGGCGGCGGGGAGGTGCAGGATCGTCTCCCCCTCCCCTTTGATCGTATCGGCGATGATGGTCTCGCCACCGTCCCAGCGCAGGACGCCGGTGTCGCCGGGCTGGCCGCCGGAACGGGCGTAGAAGATGGTGCGGTCGAGCACGATCCCCTCCGCGGCGCTGGCAAGTACCGTCGCGGAAGCGGTCCGCTGGGCGGGGGCATCGAGAAACAGGCGTTCGGTCATGGGATCAATCCTTTGTCTCGGCCCAGCGGCGCCGCGGCCAGTCCCTGCGCGCGGGGCCGTGGATAGGATGGGTTCATAAAACCCGCAGCAGCTTAGACCATGATCGTTTGAGGTTGGATCAACGTACGTGTTCGATCATGGTCTAGCTCTTTGTTTTGTCGCGTGATTCACGTTTTCGGGTGATTCCACTTCAAACGATCACGCTCTAACGGTTGGCGCGCACCTTCCGTCTGGATATGAACCACGCATGAGCAACCCCGCCAACCAGCCACCCGTGCCACAGCGCCAAACTCACGGCCAAAAGCCCTTGCACCGTGAGCCACCCAACCAGGGTCACGGCGACCGCGCGCCAATACCCTATACGCCCTGAGCCAACCGCCCGAACGCAAGAGAGACCCGCCACATGCCAAACTGGGACATCCTCATTATCGGCGGCGGCGCCGCTGGCCTCAGCGCGGCGGCCACGGCGGCGGCGGCGGGCCAGTCCTGCCTGCTGATCGACCGCATGGGCGGCGGCGGCGAACTGATGAACCTCGGCGCCCTGCATGGCCTGGACGAGGACCTCACCGGCCCCGATCTCATGGCGCGGCTACAGGAAGAGGCCATGACCGCCGGTGCCGAACTCGGCATCGCCGAGGTCACCGGCCTCACGCCAACCCCCACCGGCTGGCGCGTCGCGACCGATGACGACACCCACACTGCCCGCGCCGTGATCCTGGCCGTCGGCCTCGCCCCCGGCACGCTGGGCCTGGGCAATGAGGCCGATTTCGAAGGCATGGGCCTGTCCCACTGCGCCGCCTGCGACGGCCCGCTTTATGTCGGCCAGCCCGTCGTCGTCGCCGGCGCCGATCGCTGGGCGGTGCAGGAGGCGATTGAGCTGGTGAGCACGGGGTCGCAGGTCACACTAATCACCCAGAACGAGCCGGCGCCCGCGGCCGATAACATCACCATCATCAAGGGCCATATCACCGCGCTCGAGGGCGCCAACGGCCTCGACGCGATCACCGTCCAACCCGCGTCCGGTCCGGCGCGGCGCATCGAAACCCAGGTGGTGTTTCTGCAAACCGGCCGCCGACCGGCGTTGGGCTTCGTGCCGGGCGGTGTTGCGCGGGACGCCGAGGGCCGTTTGATCACAGATCCTGGGATGCGAACCAACCTTCCGGCTCTGTTCGCCGCCGGCGATTCGCGGGCCGGATCGCCCCGAACCCTCGCCGCCGCCATCGACGATGGCCGCATCGCCGCCCGGTCGGCTTTGCCATCGGGACAGGCCCTTTAAATCGCCGGCGCGCGACCCCATCTAACGGCTGACGTTATAAAAACAGACATAACATCTCATCACACGGGAAATCAGCACCGAAAACAAAACTCTGAGACGGACCTGACCCTCTTGGCAAACCAGCCGGATGGGAGTGTGATGCGCGTCTGAGGAAAAAACGTCATGCGCATCGTCAACCCCACCTATGGCATCGCGTCCGCCGACGAGGGCACTGCCACCGCGGCGCCCGTCGATTGGCTGAACGACCCGATGGTCCTGTTCTCCAACAACAAACCCAATGCGCGGGAGTTGATGGAGGGCGTGCGCAGCCGCCTCGCCTCCATCCGGCGCATCGACAATATCGACCATATCGCCAAGGGCAGCGCCAGCCAGCCGGCCCCGGCGGAGATGATCAACGACGTGGTCCGCAAGTATCGCATCGCGCTGCTTGCGTTGGGCGACTGAGGCTCCTGCTCATCGTGGAGTTTCCACGACAGCATTGAATTACGGAAGCGCGGCCTGGTCGGGGTGGTCATCGCCACCGAGACCTTCCGGCCGCTGGTATTGGCGCAGGCCAAGGCCCGCAAGCTTGAGCCGCATCTGGTGGTGGTCAAACACCCCGTCGGCGGCCTGAACGCGGCAGAACTCGAAGACCGCATCAACGCGGCGTTCGAGGGGCTGAAGCTGGAGATGAAGGGGTAAAGGGGCCGCGCTACGCTCCCCTTCCCCTTGCGGGAGGGGGTCGGGGGGAGGGGAACGCCCCTCCGTCCATGGCGTATCACCCCTCCCCCCACCCCCCCTCCCGCAAGGGGAGGGGGAGAAGAAATGCCCCCATTTGCCAGAGAAACCCGATGTCCGATACCGCCGAAGCCGAGGTCCTCGACATTCCCGAGATGGATCCCGACGCCTGGGCCGACTTTGTCGAAGCCCAGGGCTGGACCGACGGATTGCCCCTGGTGCCCCCCACCGAGGCCTCGGTCGCCCGCATGATGGACGGCGCCCGCGGCGACAATGAACCCTTCGCCGCCATCACTCCGCGCCTGCTGACGCCGACGCTGCGCAGCCTGGCTGCCAACGCGGTCATGGCGGGTTGCCGCCCCGCCTATTTCCCGGCGGTGCTGGCAGCGCTGCGGGCGGTGCTGGTCGCGGACTACAACCTGCACGGCACCCTCGCGACCACCCATTCCTGCGCCCCGATGATCATGATCAACGGGCCGCTGCGGCACGCGCTGAACATCAACTGCGGCACCAACTGCTTCGGCCAGGGCTGGCGCGCCAATGCCGCCATTGGCCGCGCCTTGCAGCTGATCCTGAACAATGTCGGCGGCGCCAAACCTGCGATCATGGACCGCTCGACCTTCGGCTCCCCGGCCAAATACACGTTCTGCTTTGGCGAGAACGAGGAAGAGAGTCCCTTCGCCCCCTACCATGTCCGTCACGGCTTCCGCGCCGACGAGAGTGTGGCAACCGTGATTTCGTCCGAGCCGAACCACAATCTGAACGACCATGGCAGCACCACGGGCC
>CAIUPC010000808.1 GCA_903900905.1 uncultured Acetobacteraceae bacterium | reverse complement strand
GGGGTCGATGGGGCGACGCTGAACGTTTACGCCGCGAACGGGACGTCGTTGTCGCAAACCGCGGGCGTCGGGGCCGCGTTCGATGCCAGCGCGAGCGAAGGCGCTATCGGCAATGGTGTGGTGGTGACGGAGACGGTGGGGGCGTCGGCTGCCACGTCCGAGTCAGCACCGATCATCGCGCTGGAACAGACGGTGTTGACGGGTGCGGCGACGGCGGCCGGGGCGACGTTCAGCGGTTCCGGCTCGGTGCAGGTCGGTGTGGGGCAATACGCGGATCTGTATCTGGCCTCGGCGGTGCCGGCCGCCCCGGCTTACCCGGCGCTGGTCTACGATCCCTCGGCGCATACGCTGTCGCTGGATATCGCCGGGCATGCGCCGCTGGTGCTGGTGACACTGGGGACGGCGACGGCCCCGGCCACGCTCGATCCGTCTGAGATCTTCATCAAGCACTTTGTCTGAGGGGGATGTCATGCGCGACGCCCCCGTCATGCGGCGCCTGTTCGGCGCCGTGGCTGGCCCGCTGGGTTGGGTGACCCTGTTTTCGTGCTTCCTGAACCTGACCTACCTGGCCGCGCCGCTTTACATGATGCAGGTCTACGACCGGGTCCTGCACAGCCGCAGCGTGCCGACGCTGCTGTTTCTGACGCTGGCGGTGACCCTCTGTTTCGCGGTCTACGCCGCCTTGGACGCGGTTCGCGGCCGGGTCCTCGCCGGGGTCAGCGACATCGTCGAGGAACGGCTTGGCCGGGCCTTGCTGACCCGGCTGACGACGCCGGAGCGCGGGTCCGGCCCGCCGCCGCAGGCTGTGCATATGGCCCGCGACCTCGACACCGTGCGCCAGTTCGCCGCCGGCGCGGGGACATTGGCGTTCATCGACCTGCCCTGGGCGCCGATTTATCTGGCCGTGATCGCGATGCTGCATCCCGTGTTGGGGCTGTTCGCGGTCTTCGCCGGGGTCGTGCTGGTCGCGCTGTCGTTGCTGAGTGAGCGGGCCGCCCGCCAGCCCATGGCCCGGGCCGGCACGGTCGCCGCGCGCGCCTACCAATTCGGCGACGCCATCACCCGGCAGGCCGATTGCGCCCGCACGATGGGCCTGGGGGCGAACCTCGGCGATCGCTGGCGGGCTTTGCGGGGGGAGATGCTGGCGGCGCAAAATCAGGCCAGCCATCGCGCCGTGCTGCTGGGTGCGGTGGGCAAATGCGCCCGGCTGTTCTTTCAATCGGCCATTCTGGGCCTCGGCGCCTGGCTGGCGATCGAGGATCGGCTCAGCAGCGGCGCCATCTTCGCGGGATCGCTGCTGCTGGGACGGGCGCTGGCGCCGGTGGAGGGCATCATCGCCGCCTGGCGCCCCATTCTCGCGGCGAAAGAGGCTTTGGGCCGTATTCGCGCGCTCGTACCGGACCGGGATGCACCCGCCGAACCGGTGCGGCTGCCCGATCCGCGTGGCGATATCGAGATCGATGCCGTCACCTGGACCCCGCCAGGTGCTTTACGTCCGGCGGTGCGCGGCGTGTCGGCCCGGATCCAGGCCGGCGCGGTGCTGACCATCGTCGGCCCCAGCGCCGCGGGGAAATCCACCGTCGCACGGCTGCTGGCCGGCGCTTTGGTGCCGGATGCCGGGGTCGTGCGCCTGGACGGGGCCGATATGGCGACGTGGGACATCGCGCAGCTGGGCGGCGCGGTGGGTTATCTGCCGCAGGAGGTCGCGCTGTTCCCCGGCACCATCCGCGACAACATTGCCCGGTTCGGGGCCGCCACCGATACCCAGGTCGTCGCGGCGGCGAAGGCGGCGCATGCGCATGAGATGATCGTCCGCCTGCCGATGGGCTACAGCACCGTGCTCGATCCCGTTGCCGCCAGCCTCTCGGGCGGCCAGAAGCAGCGCATCGCTTTGGCCCGCGCGTTGCTGGGGGATCCGGCGGTGGTGATCCTGGATGAGCCGAATGCCAACCTGGATTCCGATGGGGAGGCCGCGCTGGCCGCCTGCGTTCGGGATCTGAAACAGCGCGACCGCACGGTCGTGATGATCACCCATCGCATTGGGTTGGTCCGCATCTCCGACCACGTCGCCACCATGAGCGACGGGCAGATGACCGGCGTGCAGACCGGCGCCGAATTCCTGGCGCGGCAAACCCCGATGATCGTTACGGAGAAACGGGCATGACACAGGCGATTCGCGTCGGCGTAGTGACAATCGCGCTGTTTTTTGGCGGTCTGGGCACCTGGGCCTGGTTCGCGCCACTCGACGGCGCGGTTGTTGGCAGCGGCTCCCTGGCGGTGCATGGCAACCGCAAAACCGTGCAGCATCGCGAAGGCGGCATCGTCGCTGAACTCCTGGTGCGGGACGGCACAAGGGTGGAGGCGGGACAGCTGCTGCTGCGCCTGGACGATACCCAGGCGCGGGCGGTGTTCTCGGTGCATCAATCGCAATTGCTGGGTGATACGGCGCTGACGGCCCGCGATCTGGCGGAACTGGCGGAGGCCGATGACATCGTGTTCCCGGACTCATTGTCCCCCGGCGATCCCATCGCCGCCGCGGTGATGAACCGTGAACGAATCGTCTTTCGCAACCGGCGGGAGATGTTGCGCCGGCAGATGGAGGTGCTGGATCAACGAATCACCCAGACCGGACATCAGCGCGAAGGGATGCGTCTGCAACTCGAATCGTCCCGAAACCAGCTGGCCTTCAGCGAAGAAGAAAAAAACGCCATCGCAACTCTGGAGAAGATCGGCCTCGCCTCCAAAAACCGCCTGCTGGAACTCAATCGCGCCGTCGAGGCGATGCGCGGGCAGGTCGGCCAATTGACCGCTGATGTCGCACGGTTCGGTGCCCAGGCCATGGAACTGTCGGCGGAAAAATTACGCCTGCGGGAGACCAGCCAGTCCGAGGCGACCCGCGAACTCCGCGAAGCGCAACTGCGCATCAACGACGTCCTGCCCCGGCTGGTGGCGGATCGCGACCTGCTCGCGCGGTTGGAGGTGCGGGCGCCTTTGGCCGGGGAGGTCGTTAATCTGGCGATCTTCACCCAAGGCGGTGTGATCGAACCCGGGCGCCCAATCCTGGACATCGTGCCGCAAGCGCCGGTGATCGTGGCGGAGGCGGAAATCCGGCCGGAGGACATCGAGCATCTGCTGATCGGTCAGAAAGCCGACGTGATCGCGGTCGGCTTTAACCCGCGCGAGAACGCGCCGCTGCGCGGTGAGGTGCGGGTGGTGTCAGCCGATCGGGTGACGGACCCGCGGACGGGGCGGACATATTTCAAGGCGGAGATCGCGTTGCTGGCGGATCGCCAGGGGGGCGCGCTACTGGCGCGCCTGACCCCTGGGATGCCGGTTGAGGTCGTGGTGCCGGTCGCCCCGCGCACCGTGTTCGATTACCTCGTTGCCCCGCTGCGCGAGAGCATGCGGGGCGCCTGGCGGGAACTTTAGAGCATGATCGCCAGAGGTGGAACCACACGGCGGCGTGAATCATGCGACCAAACAAAGACTTCTAGAGCACAATTGGGTCAACTTGACCCAATTGTGCTCTAAGAAAGGGGATCCGGCGCGTAGCCCAGAATGTCGGTGAACCGCTGGGAGTACAGTGGCCAGGCCTCGGGGTTGACCAGACGCGGTGGCACCCTGCCCTCGAACAGTGCGATCCATTGCCGCGCGGTCTCGGTCACCATTTCCAGCACCGACTCGTCGGTCAGGCCGGCGTTGTGCGGGGTGACGATCACGTTGTCGAACGCCAGCAGCGGGTGATCGAGCGGCGGCGGTTCGTGCAGGAACACGTCGAGCCCGGCCCCGGCCAGCTGGCCCTGGCGTAGCGCCTCCGCCAAAGCGGGCTCGTCGTGGATGCCGCCGCGGGCGGTGTTCACGAAATAGGCGGTGGGCTTCATCATCGCGAATTGGGCGGCGCCGAACAGGCCGAAGCTGTCTTTGGTGCGGGGGCAATGCACGCTCACGTAGTCCGATCGATGGAGCAGTTCCTCCAGCCCGACCTGAGTGCCGCCGCGGGCGGCGACCTGGGCCGCTGTCAGGTAGGGGTCGTAGACCAGGACCGTCATGCCAAACAGGCCGCGGCACAGTTCGGACAGGCGGGTGCCGATATTGCCAATGCCGACGATGCCGACGGTTTTGTTGCGGATGTCGTTGCCCTGATAGGCCCGGCGATCCATGTTCACGACGGTGCGCATGGCGCGTTCGGAGGCCGCGATCTTCTTCGACAAAGACAGGATCAGGCCGAGCGCATGTTCGGCCACGCCCTCTTTGTTGGTGCCGGATTGGTTGACCACGATGATGCCTGCCGCGGTGCAGGCGTCGACATCGATCATGTCATAGCCGGCGCCGGTGGAACTGCAGGCCAGCAGATGCGGTGCGCGGGCGAACATGGCGGCATTGGCGAACCAGGGCTCGCGCAGTTCGACGCGCGACTGGGTCTGGTAGCCATGGGCCCGGCTCATGACCGTCCAGTTGTCTTCGACCGGTGTGGCGTATTGCAGCCGCACGAGTTCGATCTCCGGCCGCTGGCTCAGGATCGACACCGCGGCCGGATCCATGAATTCCTCAAAATAGACCAGCCGTTTGATGTTCGCGACCATTGTTCCCTCCGTTGCCGGCAAGGTGGCGGACTTCGCGCTTATTGGGAAGCGGTTGACGCGCCACTGTTGACGCGCTGGGGGAGAGTTCCTAAGTAGGGGCGTCCCTCCTATCGCCGTGCCGCCCCTGCCCCTTTTTATCGGGCATCTCCGGGGCAGCGCGCGGCACCTCACATATCCCATCGAGCCGCACGTATCGGGCCATTGGCCCATAAGCGTGCCGTACTCACCCGAGGCCAAACCATGCATCTAGCCGAATTGAAGGCCAAATCGCCCGCCGATTTGTTGAGCTTCGCCGAATCTCTCAATGTCGAGAACGCCTCGTCCTTACGTAAGCAGGACATGATGTTCGCGATTTTGAAAAATCTCGCGGACAACGATCAGGCCATCCACGGCGATGGCACGCTGGAAATCCTGTCGGATGGTTTCGGCTACCTCCGCAGCCCGGAGGCCAATTACCTGCCGGGTCCCGACGACATCTATGTCAGCCCGACCCAGGTCCGCCGCTTCGCGCTGCGCACCGGTGATTCGGTCGCCGGCCAGATCCGTGCCCCCCGCGATGGGGAGCGGTATTTCGCGCTGCTCAAGGTCGATACCGTCAATCAGGAACATCCGGACGCGGTCAAGCATCGCATCAACTTCGATAACCTGACGCCGCTGTACCCCGATGAGCGGCTGAAGATGGAAGTCGAGAACTTCCAGTCCGTCGCCAAGGGGCCGGGCAAAGATTCCACCTCGCGGGTGATCGACCTGATCTCCCCCATCGGCAAGGGCCAGCGCGCGCTGATCGTCGCGCCGCCGCGCACCGGCAAGACGGTGATGCTGCAAAACATCGCCGCCGCGATCGCCGCCAACCATCCCGAAGTGTTCCTGATCGTCCTGCTGATCGACGAACGCCCGGAAGAAGTCACCGACATGGCCCGCAGCGTGAAGGGGGAGGTCGTGGCCTCCACCTTCGACGAACCGGCGACCCGGCATGTGCAGGTGACCGAAATGGTGCTCGAAAAAGCCAAGCGCCTGGTCGAACACAAGCGCGACGTGGTGATCCTGCTGGACAGCATCACCCGCCTGGCGCGCGCCTACAACACCGTGGTGCCGTCGTCGGGCAAGGTGCTGACCGGCGGTGTGGATGCCAATGCGCTGCAAAAGCCCAAGCGCTTCTTCGGCGCCGCGCGTAACATCGAAGAAGGCGGCTCGCTGACCATCATCGCCACCGCGCTGATCGATACCGGCAGCCGCATGGACGAAGTGATCTTCGAAGAGTTCAAGGGCACCGGTAACTCCGAAATCATCCTGGATCGCAAACTGTCCGACAAGCGCACCTTCCCGGCGATCGATATCACCAAATCCGGCACCCGCAAGGAAGAGCTGCTGGTCGAACGGTCCGTGCTATCGAAGATGTGGGTGCTGCGCCGCATCCTCAATCCGATGGGTACCACGGATGCGATGGAATTCCTGTTGGATAAATTGAAATATAGCAAAACCAACAATGACTTCTTCGAAGCGATGAACACCTGAGGCGTTGACGCCAAAGTACATTGCCAAGCCCCTCCCGTCCCGATTAGATGGCGGATATAAGAGAACGCTGGGGAGGGGAGTGGCCGATGTGGCAAACGCTAAAGCGGCTATGCGCCGTGGCTTTGCTTGTTCTGACAACAGGCTCGGCCTATGCGCAGAAGCAGGGCGGCGTTTTGCGCGTCACGCACCGCGATAACCCGCCCAGCGCCTCGATCCACGAAGAGGCGACGATCTCCACCGACATGCCGTTCATGTCGGTCTACAATAACCTCGTCGTTTTCGCCCCCGACGCGAAGCAGAACCGCCTGGAAGCGGTGGTGCCGGAACTCGCGACGGCGTGGAAATATACCGATGACGAGCGCGCCCTGACCTTCACCCTGCGTGACGGGGTCAAGTGGCATGATGGCAAGCCGTTCACGGCCGAGGACGTGAAGTGCACCTGGGATATGGTGACCGGCAAGGTCGAAGGCAAAATGCGCAAGAACCCGCGCAAGACCTGGTGGTTCAATATCAAGGACGTCGCCACCAACGGCCCGTTGGAGGTCACCTTCCATCTGAATGAACCGCAGCCGTCGTTGCTGGTGATGCTCGCCGGCGGTTTTTCGCCCGTCTATCCTTGCCATGTGCCGGCCAACCAGATGCGCACGCATCCCATCGGCACCGGCCCGTTCAAATTCGTCGAGTTCAAGCAGAACGAGTCGATCAAGTTGGAGCGTAATCCCGACTACTGGAAGAAGGGCCGCCCCTATCTCGATGGCATCGAATATTCCATCATCCCCAACCGGGCGACGATGGTGCTGGCGCTGGAAGCTGGCAAGTTCGACCTGACCCTGACCGGTGAGCTGACCCCGGAACTGGTCAAAGAGGTGCAGACTCAGGTGCCCTCGATGCAGTGCCTGGTGCAGCCGTCGAACACCCAGGGCAATCTGCTGATCAACCGCGATAAGCCGCCGTTCGACAACGCGGCGATCCGGCGCGCGATGGTGCTGTCGATCGACCGCAAGGCCTTTTCCGACATTCTCAGCCGCGGCGTTTACAATATCGGCGGCGCGATGCTGGCGCCGCCGGAAGGCCTGTGGGGCTGGAGCAAGGAATTCATGGAAACCGTGCCTGGCTACGGTGCCGACGTCGAAAAAAGCCGGGAAGAAGGCCGCCGCATCATGAAGGAACTGGGCTACGGCCCGGACAAGATGCTGCCGCTGAAGGTGTCCACCCGTAACATCCCCGATTATCGCGACGCCACCGTGGTGCTGATTGACCACCTGAAAAGCGTCTACATCCAGGGCGAGCTGGAGCCGCTGGATACCTCGGTCTGGTATGCGCGCCTGCTGAAAAAGGACTATTCCGTGGGCATGAACGTCCAGGGCACCGGCATCGACGATCCCGATGTGATGTTCTTCGAAAACTACACCTGCAATTCGGAACGCAATTACACCGCCTATTGCAGCCCGGAGCTGGAGAAGCTGTTCCACCAGCAATCCAAAATGAAGGACATGGAGGCGCGCCGCAAGCTGGTCTGGCAGATCGACCGGACGCTGCAGGAAGATGGCGCGCGCCCGATTGTCTATCAGGCGCAGGGTGGCACCTGCTGGTGGCCTGCGGTCAAGGGCCTGCATCTGGCGGTTAATAGCATCTACAATCATTGGCGTTTCGACGACGTCTGGCTGGATCGCTGAACAATGCTGACTTATCTCATTCGCCGCCTGCTGCTGATGATCGTGACGCTGCTGGGCGTTTCGGTCGCCATTTTCCTGCTGCTGCGCATTGTGCCGGGCAATATCGCCGACATTCTGTTCGATTCCGCCGGCATGATCGATCCGGCCGAGAAGAAGAAGATTATCGCCGATCTGGGGCTGGATCTGTCGTTGCCGGCGCAATATTGGCAGTGGCTGAACGGGGTGCTGCACGGCAACCTGGGCTTCTCCTATGTGTCGGAAAAGCCGGTGATCGATGAGATCCTG
>CAIUPC010000807.1 GCA_903900905.1 uncultured Acetobacteraceae bacterium | reverse complement strand
TTGTTGTTGATGAAAGCGGTGCCCGCCTGGGCAGCTCCGACCGTAACCAGGCCGGCCGCGGAGGCCAGCAACAGCGAACGATAGGACATGGTTGTACGGGCCACGAGCAGACTCCTGAGCATAAGGTGCGGCACTATTTCGCATCTGCGCTCTAAAGTCCACTCCTCAATACCCCGCCTGCGTCTTTCATCGCGTCAGGCGATACCATCATCATGATATATGACAAAATATCAAAACTGACACAATTCTAGCCGGCCAATCCGGCCAATCATGGCAGGCAGACGGCGGGAGACCGTAATAACCCCTCCCAACGTTCCGCCCAGCCCTCGGTATGCATGACATCGGCCACCAGAATGACCGAAAGACAATTCGGCAGCGGGAATCGTGCCCGATAGGCCGCGATGACATCCGGTCCGACATTCGTATCGCCCGCGCCCACGAAATGCACCTGCGCCACCGAGGACAGCCTGCCAGCGGCATCGGCTGGATTGAGCGAACCGCGGAGCGGCCGCAGCCCATGCGACCGCGTCCAGGCCGCGGTATCCAAATTGGCCGCGACCGTGCGAAGGGTCACAACATCGTGACGCCTTGCGGCCACCAGCGCCGCCACGGCCCCGCCGCCGGAGAAGCCCACCAGCTCCACCGACCGCGCCCCGCTCGCCGCCAGCAATTGATCGACCGCGATGCTCGCGCTTTGCACCACCACCTCCGCATAGCGCTCATCCGTCCAGAACCGCTGATCGCAGGCGCCATCGGCCGCCGGTCCTGGATCGAGATACTGGCACGGCCGCGACAGCCAGGCGACTGAAGCGGCGGGATCGCGCGCCGCCAGTTCCAACGCCACCGGCTGCCAGGGCGTGGGGTCGTCCGACGGCCGATCAGGGCGGGCCCAGGCGTGGCCGTCACCTTCTATATAGAGGCGCAGAACCGGCGTGCCCGGCGCGAAGCGGGTCCAGCGAACCAGCCGAAAGGCGCCCGCTCGCGCCTCCGAGCGTTGCAGCCCGCCGGCGGTGGCCACGGCGGCCGCATAGGGCCGTGCCTGCCGCCCATCGGCGCAGGCGGACAGCAGCGCGGCCAGAAGCAGAAGGACCCGTCTCAGCGCGCGCCCCCGGGTACATTCGCCTCGATCATCGTGCGCGCGGCGTCGGGGACCGGAACCACCGCGGCGACACCCGCTCGAAGTGCGGTATGCATCCGTGCGAGCCCCACCGCGACCGTCGCCGGGTCCGGCAGCATCGCGAAACCGGTGTACCAGAGGCACACCCGCTCCGTCGGCCGCACCGCCAGGATGGGGCCGCAGAACTGGTTCACCGCCTCGAGCGCGTTATGGGTGGCGAGGTACAGCAAATAGGGGACCACAACGTCGGCGCGATCGGGGTAACGTCCGGCGATCCGGCGCGCGGCCTCCGGCCAGCGCTGCATCTCTTTGGCACGGTACGGGGCCAGCGCGGTCTGCTCATGCATCGTGCCGAGGTCATTGCGCAATGCCAGTGTCAGCGCATCCAGCCTGGTGCCGGCGCGCCCAGTGGCGGCCCAGGCGTCGGCCTCCTGCAACAAGCGGCCATACCATTGCGCCTGCGCCGGGGTGACCTGGCGGCCAGCCGCCATCTCATCGTTCAGGAACGCGGCCTCGTTCAGGGCCAGCCACCACACATGCACCCCGCCCCGCCCGTGATCGGGGGGAAAGGCACCAAGCACCGGGATCTCAGCGGGGTCCTGGCGAACCAGGGCCGCCACCCGCTCGGCGCCCATGCGGGCGTCCTGGAGCGTCATTGCCGCCCCGGCGGCCAGCGCGAAGGACATTGCCACCGCGCCGCCCCGGCCCCACCAGCCGAGCCGGTAGTCATAAGGGCCGCGCAGCAGACCCAAAGGCGCGGTGCCGGCCGCGACGGCCACGGCCAGGAAGGGCAGCGCCAGCAGGAATGGGTACCAAAAGCACAAGGACCCAACAATGGCGAACCACATCGCCCCCGCGGTCGGCAATATCCGCCGCCGGCTGCCGGCAACCACAGACACGAAGAACGCCAGGTAGAGCGCGCCGCTGATCACCCCCCCACCCAGCACCGCTTCGAGAATGTCGTTGTGGACATGGAAAGCGCCTGGGCCCAGGGCCTCCCAGTTCGGGTTCCAGACACCGTTGCGGAAACCAACGACGCCCGGGACAAAGCTGTGCTGAAAGAGGATGTCGTTGTAGCTGCCCCACCCGAACCCCACCGCGAGCGACGAGAGCTGGCCCAGGATACCCTCCCCCGCCGCCAGGATCAGCAGACCGCGCGACCAGACGGAATAGAGCGGATCATAGACCCCGTACGCCCGCGCCGCGGCCACCGTCACGCTGGTCAGCAGGATCGACAGGATCACCGCCAGCACCGGCAGCCAGCCGAGCACGAAGCGGGCCCGTTCGATCCGCCAGCGCGCGGCCAAAGGCGCCAGCGCGGCCCCGTGCAAGGGGCCCGCCAGGCAGAATAAGGCGATGGCCGTCTTGTTGCCGGAGAACGCGACCACCCCCAACCCGCCCAGCCAGCCGCATAGCAGCACCCGCCAGCTGAAGCGGCGCGCCGATCCGGCAACGATCAGGAGCAGCGGCGGACCCACGATCCCGGCATACCCCGCATATTTGGCGGGATGCCAGGCTGGATCGAGCGATGAGACCCCCTGGAGACCGCCCAGCGTCAGGGCACTGATCAGGGCTGCGGTCGCAATGACCTGACGCGGCCGCCGATGCGGCCACAGCGCCATGGCCAGAAGCAGGAGCAAGGCCATGGCCATGAAGCTGAAAATGCCCTCTCCGGACTCGGGCGTGCCGAACCAGCCCCGCGCCGGAAAGTCCTGCGCCAGGGAGACGACCGCGTTCCATGCCAGGAAGGCGAACAGAATCTGCACATGCGTCCGGCCCAGCAGCAGACCCACGGGGTGCCCGGTCAAATCGAGCGTGATCAAAGCAATTCCGGCGGCGGCGCCAATCGCGAGCAGGCCCGCGGTCACCGGCTCGGTCTGGAACCATATCCCCAGCGCGGCCGGTGGCAGCGCCAGGGCGAAGACAAACAACGACGCAACCAGCACGGCGGTGCCAAAGCCGCGCGCGCAGCTGGCCAGGATGGAGGGCAAAAAGGCGGTTTCCGGCATGGCGGGCTGTAATTCCAGTCTCCCGCCGCCATCTACCCGGATACGGGCCGAGCGGACAGGGCTGAGTGGCGGCGATGTTAGTGCTGGCACTCATGCCACGCGAGTGCTAACACACCGCCAACGGCGGAAGATCATCAGTCCCGGCGTCGTACCGAGACCGCCCGCCCGCATGAATTCAGGAGAAAATGCCGTGAAGTTCCGTCCCCTGCACGACCGGGTCGTGGTCCGCCGTATCACCGCCGAAGAGAAGACCGCTGGCGGGATCATCATTCCCGACACCGCCCAGGAAAAGCCGATGGAAGGCGAGATCATCGCCGCCGGCCCGGGTGCCCGCAATGAACTCGGCCAGGTCGTCGCCCTCGACGTCAAGGCTGGCGATCGCGTGCTGTTCGGCAAGTGGTCCGGCACCGAAGTGAAGATCTCGGGTGAGGAGCTCCTGATCATGAAGGAGTCCGACATCATGGGCATCGTCGAAAGCAGCACCGAAGCAGCCGCCCCGAAGGCGCCCGCTTCGAAGAAGAAAGCCGGCTAACCAGCCGCTTTCCCATTTCATAAAGGATTTCGATCATGGCTGCGAAAGACGTACGATTCGGCACCGATGCCCGCCAGCGCATGCTGCGGGGCGTGGACACTCTGGCAGAGGCCGTGAAGGTCACGCTGGGTCCCAAGGGCCGCAATGTCATTCTGGACAAAAGTTACGGCGCCCCGCGCATCACCAAAGACGGTGTGACGGTCGCCAAAGAAATCGACCTGTCCGACAAGTTCGAGAACATGGGCGCGCAGATGCTGCGTGAGGTCGCCTCCAAGACCAACGACCTCGCCGGCGATGGCACCACAACCGCGATCGTGCTGGCGCAGGCGATCGTGCGTGAGGGCATTCGCTCCGTCTCCGCCGGGCTGAACCCGATGGACCTCAAGCGCGGCATCGACAAGGCCGTCGTCGCCATCGTTGACGAACTGAAGAAGCGCTCCAAGAAGATCACCACCGAAGCCGAAACCGCGCAGGTCGGCACCATCTCCGCCAATGGCGAGACGGATATCGGCAAGATGATCGCCGAAGCGATGCAGAAAGTCGGCAATGAAGGCGTGATCACGGTCGAAGAGGCCAAGACCATCCAGACCGAGCTCGACATCGTCGAGGGCATGCAGTTCGACCGCGGCTACATGTCCCCCTACTTCGTCACCAACCCCGAGAAGATGACGGTCGATCTCGAGCAGCCCTATATCCTGCTGCATGAGAAGAAGCT
This sequence comes from uncultured Acetobacteraceae bacterium, assembly GCA_903900905.1. Taxonomy (GTDB): domain Bacteria; phylum Pseudomonadota; class Alphaproteobacteria; order Acetobacterales; family Acetobacteraceae; genus Rhodopila. Next base: position 7,962 of record CAIUPC010000807.1, on the reverse strand, counting down.
GTCGGCGCTGCAGCCGATGCTGCCTCTGCTCGAAGCCATCGCCCAGTCGGGCCGTCCGCTGCTGATCATCGCCGAAGATGTCGAGGGCGAAGCCCTTGCCACGCTCGTGGTGAACAAGCTGCGCGGCGGGTTGAAGGTCGCGGCCGTGAAGGCGCCGGGCTTCGGCGATCGCCGCAAGGCGATGCTGGAAGACCTCGCGATCCTGACCGGTGGTGAGCTGATCAGCGAAGACCTTGGGATCAAGCTGGAGAACGTCACCCTGGCGATGCTCGGCAAGGCCAAGAAGGTGCTGATCGACAAAGAAAACAGCACCGTCGTCGAAGGCGCCGGCAAGAAGGCCGACATCGTCGCTCGTTGCAACCAGATCCGCGCGCAGATCGAGGACACGACCTCCGACTACGACCGCGAGAAGCTGCAGGAACGCCTGGCCAAGCTGGCCGGCGGCGTGGCGATCATCCGCGTCGGTGGCAGCACCGAAGTGGAAGTGAAAGAGCGCAAGGACCGCGTTGACGACGCGCTGCACGCCACGCGCGCGGCCGTTGAAGAAGGCATTGTCCCCGGCGGCGGCGTGGCGCTCGCGCGCGCTTCGCTGATCCTGGCCAAGCTGAAGGGCTCGAACGACGACGAGCGCGTCGGGATTGAGATCGTGCGCCGCGCGATCCTGACCCCCATGCGTCAGATCGCCACGAACGCCGGCGAAGACGGTGCGGTGATTTCCGGGAAGGTGCTCGACAACGACGAGTACAATTTCGGTTTCGACGCCCAGACCGGCGCTTACAAAGAGATGGTCAAGGCCGGCATCATCGACCCGACCAAGGTCGTGCGTTCGGCTCTTCAGCACGCGGCTTCGGTTGCGTCGCTGATGATCACCACCGAAGCGATGGTGGCCGACCATGTCGAACCGGAAACGGCTGCTGCCTGAACGAGACAGTAAAGGGGTGACGGCGATGACAGACGAGCCTGATCCCCTTTACGACCAGACGGTATCCCGGCTGTTGCGGCGCGAAGCGTTGCGCCGCGCAGCCGCGGATTTGAATACGGCGTCCCCGCCCGCGCTCGAAAGCACGCTGGCGCGGATTTCCGCCGAAGTGACCGAGGAAGCAGCCGAACGCCTGGCACATCCGCTGCCGCCCGGTTGATTTCGCCACAATAACTCCCATCTATAGAAGTGCCCCTGGCCGCGAGCCCTCGCGGCCGGCGACGGAAGCGATCATAAGGACGACTCCGATGAGCAATACGCCCGTCAATGACGACGCCGAAGCCGATCGTGCCGATGAGACAATGACGGCCGCGTTGCAAGGGGATGCGGCCAATTGGGCCGCGGCGAAGAACGCCCCGGTGGCCGAACAGGCTGCCGCCGCGTTCAAGGCCCCCGTCGTGAAGCGTGCTGCCGCGCCGAAAAAGCCCAAAGTTGACGCCGCGCCCCCGGCCGTTGTTCCGGTCGTGAAGAAGCCGTTCTCGATGTCCTATGACGGCGTCACGACGGCGCAGCACATTCAGTACATGATTGATAACGGGGCGCGATAAAGCCGCCTCGACAAGCCGACCACCTGATGCGTCGCGTTGTCCCCGGGACCAGCCCCGGGGACGACAAGGTGTGCCGTGCCTTTGGGGGGAGATCCGTCCCCTCAACACATGAAATGTCCAATCCATGCAAATACCTGACTGGTTCAAGCCAGCACTCTGGGGCGCTGTCGGCGGCGCGGTGGCGCTGTCAATTTTCGGCTTTTCTCAACTCGGCTGGAAATCCGCCAGTTCGGCCGAACAGTTCGCGCAAGAGCGTTCCGACACCGCGGTCGTGACCGCGATGGTGCCATTCTGCGTGGCCAAAGCGCATGGCGACGCGGACGCCGCCACCATGGTCAAATTCAAGGCTGAGACCTCGTCCTATTCCCGCAGCGACATCGTGTCGAAAGCGGGCTGGGCGACCCTGAACGGTGCGAAGTTCTCCGATTCCGCGCTGGCGCGGGCCTGTTCGGACTCGCTGTTTACGGCGAAGTCGTAGCCGTCATGGCGGAAGGCTGCGTGCCTTCCGCCGCTGATGATCAGGACGCCCGGCTTGGCCCCACCAGGGTTGCGCCACCGTCCACGCCCAGCACCTGGCCGGTGATGAAGCGCGCCTGATCCGACAGCAGGAAGCGTACCGCCCGGCCGATATCCCAGCCGTTGCCTTCCCGCCCGAGCACCGAGGCCTTGCGCCGCGTTTCCCGCGCCTGCTCGGTCATGCCTTTGGCATAGACCATCGGGGTGTAGACCGGCCCCGGGAAGACGCAGTTCGCGCGTATCCCATCCGGCCCGTGATCCACCGCCATGGCCTGGGTCAGCGCGATCACCGCGCCTTTGGACACGCTATAAGCGGTCAGCCCGCGCGGCCGCAGCGCTGAGATTGAAGATATGTTGACGATCGCGCCACCATCGCCGGAGCGGATCATCGCGGGGATCGCGTGCTTGCAGGTCAGGAACATGGTGTCGACGTTGACGTGCATGACGCGGGCCCAGTTTTCCTCCGTCTCTTCGACCACGGAGCCCCGGCTGCCGATACCGACATTGTTGTCGAGGCAATCAAGCCGACCCCAGCGGGACATGGCGTCGGCGACCATGGCTTCGCATTGGGCGGAGGTGGTGACGTCGTAGGAGACCGCGACGGCGGTGCCGCCCTCGGCCTCGATCATCGCCACGGTGCGTTCGGCGAGCGCCAGATCACGATCGACCACCATCACCTTGGCACCGGCCCGGGCCAGCAGGATGCAGGCGGCGCGGCCATTGCCGATACCGTCGCCCGCGGAGCCGCCGCCGGTCACGATGGCGACTTTGCCGATGAGGCCCCATTCTTCGTCTGGTGTCATGGTGCGCGTTTCCCTTGGTTCGTGGGCCTCTTGTGCATCAGTCCGGCGGTGGCGTCGATCCGGGCGGAGGAGTTGTGACCATAGCGCTAAGCCAGGGTGGCGGCGCTCCCACCGTCATGCCGACGGAGGTCGGCATCCACGGCTTTTACGCGATGCCATCCCGCACGGGGTGGATGCCGACCTCCGTCGGCATGACGGGATCGGGCGCCGCAGCCCCGCCAAGTGCCCACTACAAAGTCGAACCCCCATCGATCGCCACTTCCGCCCCGGTCACATAACCGCTTTCATCCGACAGCAGATACACCACCAGGCTGGCGATTTCGTCCGCCGTGCCCATCCGCTTCATCGGCACGAACTGCAACCGCTGTTCATTCTCCTCCGCCGTCCGCACCTTCAGCATATCCGTATCAATCGGCCCGGGATGCACCGAGTTCACCCGGATCTTCCGCGGCGCCAGATCGACCGCCGCCGCCTTGGTCATGCCGCGCAGCGCCCATTTGGTGGCGCTATAGGCGATCGCCCCCGGCGAACCCCGCAGGCCCGCGGTCGAGGAAATATTCACGATCGACCCGCCGCCCGATTTCTCCATCAACGGCACCACGGCCTTCATCCCGAGGAAGCAGCCGAGCTGGTTCACCCGCATATGCCGCTCGAACAATTCCGCATCCGTGTCCATCAGCCGCTTGGGCTGATAGATGCCGGCATTGTTGATCAGGCCGTGCAAACCGCCCATGGCCTCCGCCGCCTGCAAGGCCGCGTCCCAATCGGCTTCCTTGGTTACGTCCTGATGCACGTAAACCGCGGCGCCGTTCAGCTCCGCCGCCAACGCGTTGCCAGCATCATCGAGCAGGTCGCCAATCACGACCCGCGCGCCCTCGGCCACGCAACGCCGGGCTTCGGCCGCACCCTGCCCGCGGGCGCCGCCGCTGATCAGGATGATTTTTCCATTGAGACGTCCCATGTCTTCCTCCTTCGTTCAGTTGCCAATTGTGTGCATGACTTCGGCGATGGCGTCGATGCGGGCGGTGACCTTGTCCTTGGCCTCCGGCTCGATCGAGAACACCACGCGTTCGACGCCCAGGTCCTGGTAGCGCTTCATCAGATCGGGGTCCCGCCGCGCATGCCAGACGGTGATGACGATGGAGGCGGGATCGCGCCCGGCCTCCTTCGCCATGCGGTGGAATTCGGGGATCATATCGGCGATCTGCCGATAATGCCCGGCGCGGGCGGCTTGCGGCAGCCAGCCCTCGCCATAGCGGATGGCGCGGCGAGCCGACCAGGGGACGGCGCCGCCGACATAGACGGGCGGGTGGGGGTTGCGCGCCGGCTTGGGCCAGGCCGCCATGGGGCCGAAACCGACAAATTCGCCATGGTATTCGGCGGTGTCCTGGGTCCAGATGGCTTTCATCGCCTCCACCGTCTCCCGCGCCCGTTTGTGGCGGGTGGCATAGGCGGTGCCGTGGTTTTCCATCTCATCCTGGTTCCAGCCATTGCCGACCCCAAACAGGAACCGCCCGGCGGATACCTGGTCGAGCGAGGCGACCAGCTTCGCCGTCTGAATGGGATCGCGCTGTGCGATCAGGCAGATACCGGTGCCCAGCAACAGGGTCTTGGTCGCTGCCCCCGCCGCCGCCAGGGCCACGAACGGATCCATGCAGTCGTAGTATTTCTTGGGCAGATCACCGCCCGCGGGGAACGGCGAGGCGCGGCTGACGGGAATGTGGGAATGCTCGGGCACCCAGAGCGAGTCGAAACCCCGCCCCTCCAGCGCCGCCCCCAGTTCGGCCGGGTGCATCGCATAGTCGGTGACAAACATCGAAGCGCCGAATTTCATTGTTGTCTCCCCCTCAGCTTGACCGATCGCATAGGCTCCCCCGAGGATGGCGCGCAGGGAGATCGCATATGACGAACAAAATCCGGTTGGGCCTCATCGGTGCCAGCGTCAAGGGAACCTGGTCCTCACGCTCGCATCTGCCGGCGTTGCAAGGCCGCGACGATATCGAGCTGACGGCCGTCTGCACCACGCGGTCAGAGAGCGCGGAAGCCGCACGTAAAGCGCATGGTGCGAAGCTCGCCTTCCACGATTTCCGCACCATGATCGCGTCGGATGCCATCAACGCCGTGGCGGTCGTGGTCCGCGTGCCCTCCCACTACGAACCGACCAAAGCGGCGCTGGAAGCGGGCAAGCACGTCTATTGCGAATGGCCGCTGGGCCGCACGATGGCGGAGGCCGAGGAACTCACCGCGCTCGCCAAATCCAAAGGCCTGATCACCGCCATCGGCCTGCAGGCGCGGGTCAATCCGGCGCTGATGTATATGAAGGAACTGATCGCCGGCGGCTATGTGGGCGAGGTCGTGGCGGTGCATGTGAAGCTGATGCGGGAGGGGGTGTTGGCCCGCCCGTCGAACCGGGTGTGGCAGCGCGATGCCTCGCTGGGCGCCAACACGCTGACCATCGCCAACGGCCACACGATCGATGCGATGCGCTTCGCCGTTGGGGATTTTGGGTCGCTCGCCGCGATCGTGACGACTCAGGTCGGGCAATGGCTCGATACCGGCACCCAGACGCTGCTGGACGTGACCGCGCCCGACAATATTCTGCTGAGCGGGCGGCTGGCCAATGGCGCGGTGGTGTCATCGCATGTCAACGCCATCCCCTATGCCGGCAGTGGCTACCGGATGGAGGTCTATGGCCGCAACGGCACGCTGGTGGCCTCGGGCGAGGACTCGCCACAGCTCAGCGAGGTCTTCCTGCATGGGGCGCAGGGCAGCAACACCTTGGCACCGCTGCCGGTCCCGGAGCGCTTCACTTTGACCCCGCCCAGTGCCGGCGGCGCCGAGGTGAGCAATGTCGGGCAGATGTACACGATGTTCTCCCAGGCCGTGCAGGGCGGGGCCAGCACCCATCCCGATTTCGAAACCGCTGTCGGCCTGCACCGGCTGGTGGATGCGATCAAACGATCCTCCGACGAAGGGCGGGTCGTGGCATTTTCATAACCACGAACCGTTCCAATCTTCTCCCCCTCCCCTTGCGGGAGGGGGTTGGGGGGAGGGGGCGGTGCCAGCATCCCACAGCGGTTCGCGCCGGACTCCCCCTCCCCCCGGCCCCCTCCCGCAAGGGGAGGGGGAGAGTCATATTTGTGGCCCCTGGCATAGCACGCAGCCCAACCGACGATCCGAGAGGACCACATCTTTGACCGAAGACCACGACACCGCCATCGTCGCCGCCGCCATCCGCCTCGCCCCCGCCGCCCGGGCCGCCCGGGAAGAGGCCGAGCGGATGCGCCAGACACCCCCCGCTTTGGCCGCCGAAATCACCAAAGCCGGCATCTACCAGATGTATTTCCCCCGCTCGATGGGCGGGCCCGAAACGCCGCCGCTGACCGCCTTCCGCGTCGTCGAGGAACTCTCCAAAGCCGACGGCTCCGTCGGATGGTGCGCCATGATCGGCACCGCTTTATCCATGAACGTGTCACGCCTGCCGGTCGAAGTCGGGCGAGAGATGGCGGGCGATCCCGCGGATTACCGGGGAGCCGGTTCGGCGCGGCCGGGCGGGCACGCCTGGCCCGTGCCGGGCGGCTTCCGGGTCAAAGGCCGGTGGAACTTCGCCAGCGGCATTCAGAACGCCCGCTGGCTCTATGCCACCTGCATCGAGATGGACGGCGACAAGCCGCGCGTGTCTGCGTCCGGGGCACCGGTGCTGCGGGCGCTCTGGGTGCCACGGGCCGAGGTGACCATCGTCGATACCTGGTCGGTGATGGGCATGCGCGGCACCGGCAGCCAGGACTTCACCGTCGACGACGTCTTCGTCCCCGCGCACCGCAGCTGTTTGTCAGCCGAACCGCCGCGGGAGAAAGGGCCGCTGTATCACCCGCGCGCCTGGTTTGTGCATATCTGGACGCCCTCGGCCGCCAATGCGCTGGGCGTCGCGCGCGGCGCGATCGATGCGCTGACGGAGCTGGCGGCAACCGAGGCCTCCACCTTGTCCACCAACCTGCTGCGCGACCGCTCCGCCGTGCAGACCCGGATCGGGGAGGCCGAGGCCATCGTCAACGCCGCCCGCGCCTATGTGTTCGACGCGGTCGGGCGCCTGTGGCGGACCTTGTGCGCCGGGGAGGAACCGACCGGCCAGCAGATCGCCCAGGCGCGGCTGGCGCTGGTGCACGCCATGCATGAGTCCGTCCGCGCCGTGGACAAGGTGTTCCACGCCGCCGGCACCAACGCGATCTACACCCGCCACCCGCTGGAGCGGGCCTTCCGCGACGTGCATGTCGCCGTCCAACACGGCGCGGCACTGCCAAGCTACTTCGAGTCCGCCGGGAAAGTGCTGCTAGGCTTGCAGCCGACGGAACCGGGGTGGTGAAGCCGATAGGGATCGACCCGGGAACCATAACAACAGGAAGACACCCGCCATGACCTTACGCGTACCAATGGTCTCGCTCGACCGCGCCCGCGACCTCGGCAACGCCATGGGCATGCCGGCCCGCCGCACCCAGAGCGAGGCCTTCCGCGTCGTCGCCAACAACCCCGGCGTCGCCAGCGTCGCCTTCAGCCAGTTGATGCAACTGCTGGAGAACAACACCTTCGACACCCGCCTGCGCGAGATGATGATCATGCGTATCGGCTGGGTCACCGGGTCGGCCTATGAATGGACGCAGCACTGGCGCGTCGCGGCCACCGCGGGCATTCCGGCCGAGGATATCCTCGCTGTCCGCGACTGGCGGAATTCCGACCGCCTGACCCCGGCGGACAAAGCCATCCTGGCCGCGACGGATGAGTGCCTTTCCGGCAAATCCATCTCCGACGCCGCCTGGGCCGAGGTGATCAAATACGTGACCGATCCTGGGGAGCAGGTGGAGTTCGTGATGGCGATGGGCAACTGGATGTCGTTCTCACTGCTGTTCCGCAACCTGCGCATTCCGCTGGCGGACGGGGTAATGGTCTGGCCCCCCGATGGGTTGGCGTCTCCGGCGGCCGGCTGACCGCTATCGTATTCACAGATCGCGGAAACGAAAATTTGGCAGGTGTGGACAACGGTATTTTCTCCCCGTCATGGCCCGGCTTGTCCGGGCCACCCCCACCGCACCGTGCCGCGATAGGTGGCCCGGACAAGCCG
>CAIUPC010000806.1 GCA_903900905.1 uncultured Acetobacteraceae bacterium | reverse complement strand
CAAGAGCTATTTTAGCAACAGCGATCTGGCGTCGTCCGGCCTCCCCTCGGCGGAGGAGGCGACCCTGTTGGAGCCCTTTAAAGCGACGCTCCCCGACGCCGTTTTCAAATCGGAATTCACGGTGCCGGTTACCGACGGCTCCGGCAATAACCGCGATCAGTTGCGGCGGGCCTTGGAGCTGTTGAAAGAGGCCGGCTGGACCGTAAAGGATCGCAAGCTGGTCGATGCCAACGGCCAGCAAATGGGTTTCACGATTCTGATCGACGAACCGTCGCTGGAGCGCCCTTCCCTGCCCTATACGCAGATCCTGCAAAAACTGGGTATTGATGCGAAGGTGCGGGCGGTGGACCCGGCGCAGTACCAGCGGCTGACCGACGACTTCGATTTCGACATGATCATGATGGGTTACAGTCAGGGCGATGTACCCGGAAACGAGCTGCGTGACTATTTCAGCTGCGCCTCCGCCAAAGCGCAGGGCAGCATGAACGTTGTCGGCATCTGCGACCCGGCAATCGACAGTCTGGTCGAAAAGATCGTCACCGCGCAGGAAAGGGCCCCCCTGGTGAGCGCCGCACGCGCACTCGACCGGGTGCTGCTGCATAACTGGTTCTTGGTGCCGAATTGGGGCAGCCTGGAATATCGTATCGCCTGGTGGGACCGGTTCACCCGACCAGCTCAGCCCGTACGAGATGGGGTCAATTTTGACTCCTGGTGGGTCGACCCCGCCAAAGCCGCCGTCACCGACGCAGCGCGCGGCCGCCAGTAAGCCATGGGCGCCTATATCGTCCGGCGCCTGTTGCTGGTGATCCCGACACTGTTCGGGATCATCGCGATCAACTTCGCCATCATCCAGTTCGCCCCCGGCGGACCGGTAGAGCAGATGATCGCGGAGTTGAAGGGACGCGGCGATGTCTCGTCGCGGCTGACCAGTGCGGGATCGGACTTCGGCGGCTCCGGCACCTATCGCGGGGCGCGCGGCCTGGATCCGGCCATTGTGGCCGATATCCGCAAGATGTTCGGCTTCGACAAGCCGCCGCTGACCCGATTCGGCGACATGATGTCGGGATATCTGCGCTTCGACTTCGGGCGCAGCTTCTTCCGCGATCAGACGGTGCTGCAATTGTTGGTGCAGCGCATGCCGGTGTCGATTTCGCTGGGGCTGTGGTCGACCTTACTCGTTTACGGAATCTCAATCCCGCTCGGCATCGCCAAGGCGGTGCGGCATGGCAGCCGGTTCGACGTCGCGACCAGCGCGGTTGTCCTCATCGGCTACGCGGTACCGGGCTTTCTGCTGGCGATTCTGCTGGTCGTGGTCTTCGCCGGCGGCGGGTTCCTGCATTGGTTTCCATTGAGCGGGATGCTCAGCGAAGGTGCCTCCGGCTGGCCCTGGCCGGCGCGGGCGATGGATTACCTGTGGCACATGGTGCTGCCGACGGTGGCAATGGTCGTCGGCGGCTTCGCCGGGCTGACGATGCTGACGAAGAACTGCTTCCTGGAGGAAATCGGCAAGCAATACACCGTCACCGCGCGGGCCAAGGGCGCCAGCGAGCAGCGGGTGCTCTACGGTCACATGTTCCGCAACGCGATGCTGCTGATCGTCGCCGGTTTCCCGCAGGCGTTTATCAGCATCCTGTTCACGTCGGCGCTGCTGGTAGAAATCATTTTCTCGCTGGACGGCCTCGGCCTGCTGGGCTTCCAGGCCGCCATCCAGCGCGATTACCCCGTGATGTTTGGCACGCTCTATCTGTTCACCCTGGCCGGGCTGCTGCTGCAAATTGTCGGCGATCTGATGTACACGCTGGTCGATCCCCGCATCGATTTCGAGGCGCGGTCTTGAGCTTCAGTCCGGTCACGCGCCGCCGCCTGGCGATCTTCCGCGCCAACCGGCGGGGCTTCTGGTCGCTCTGGATTTTCCTGGCGCTGTTCGGCCTGTCACTGTTCGCCGAGTTCATCGCCAATGACCGGCCCTTGCTGATCCGGTTCGACGATCGCTGGTATGTGCCGGTGCTGCAGGACTATAGCGAAGACGCGTTCGGCGCGGATTTCCTGCCGATTGAGGCGGATTACAGCGATCCTGAATTGCGCAAGACGATCGAGGCGAAGGGTTGGATGCTCTGGCCGCCGGTACCTTACAGCTACCGCTCCGCCGTGAAGGATTTGGATCGTCCGTCCCCGTCCGCTCCAAGCTGGCGCAACCCTTTGGGCACCGACGATCAGGCGCGCGATGTCGTGGCGCGGGTGATTTACGGGTTCCGGCTGTCGGTGCTGTTCGGGTTCACGCTGACGGTGTTTTCCTCGGCGGTCGGGGTGGTCGCCGGTGCGGTGCAGGGATTCTACGGCGGGCTGACCGATCTGCTGTTCCAGCGCTTTATCGAGGTCTGGAGCGGGATGCCCGAGCTGTATCTGCTCATTATCCTCGGCAGCATCATCACGCCAGGCTTTTGGGTGCTGCTGATCTTCCTGCTGCTGTTCCGCTGGATGAGCCTGACTGGCGTGGTCCGGGCGGAGTTCCTGCGCGGCCGTAACCTCGATTACGTGCGCGCGGCGAAGGCATTGGGCGTGTCGGACATCGTGGTGATGGGACGGCATATTCTGCCGAACGCGATGGTGGCGACCCTGACCTATCTGCCGTTCACCTTGTCGGGTTCGGTGACCCTGCTCTCGACCCTGGATTTTCTGGGATTTGGCCTGCCGCCCGGCTCAGCCTCATTGGGGGAACTCGTGGCGCAGGGAAAGAGCAACCTGACGGCGCCCTGGCTTGGCTTCACCGCGTTCTTTGTGTTGGGCGGTGTGCTGACATTGCTGATTTTCGTGGGGGAAGCGGTGCGGGACGCGTTCGATCCCCGGCGCCTGCCCGGGGGATCGTCGTGAGCCTGGTGGAGGTCCGCGACCTGTCTGTGGCGTTTGGCAGCAAACGCGTGGTCGATGGCGTATCGTTCAGCCTGGAACGCGGCGAAACCCTCGCGCTTGTCGGCGAATCCGGATCGGGCAAATCCCTGACGGCGCTGTCGCTGCTGCAATTGCTGCCGGCGGGCGGGACCAATCCGGCGGGGCAGGTCACGCTCGACGGGCAGGAGATCATGGGCGCGGATGCCGCGACCTTGCATCGGGTGCGAGGCGATTTGGCCGGGATTGTGTTTCAGGAGCCGATGACCAGCCTGAACCCGCTGCACCGCATTGTGATGCAGATTTCAGAAGCGATCACCCTGCATCGGCAGTTACCGGCCGAAGCCGTCCGCGCCCGCGTGATTGGTGCGCTAGCCCAGGCCGGCTTCGCCGATGCGGAATCGCGGCTGGACGCCTTCCCGCACCAGCTGTCCGGCGGCCAGCGGCAACGCGTGATGATCGCGATGGCCCTGGCGAACGATCCGGCTTTGCTGATTGCCGACGAGCCGACGACCGCGCTGGATGTCACCATCCAGGCGCAGATCCTGCGGCTTCTGTCGGACTTGAAAGCCGAACGCGGGCTGGCCCTGCTGCTGATCACGCACGATCTGGCGCTGGTGCGCCGCTTCGCGGATCGGGTCGCGGTGATGAAGGACGGGAAGATCGTGGAGACCGGGCCGGTGGCCGCGGTCTTCGCATCGCCCGTGCATCCCTATACGCGGATGCTCCTGGCGGCGGTGCCCAAAGGCGCGCCGGCGCCGGTGCCGGCGGACGCGCCCGTGGTACTGCAGGCGGACGATGTGAAGGTGCATTTCCCAATCCGGCGGGGCCTGCTGCGCCGTGTCGTCGGCACGGTCCGCGCCGTCGATGGCGTGACGTTTACGGTCCATGAAGGCGAAACGGTGGGACTTGTGGGCGAGTCCGGCTCCGGCAAGACCACCCTGGCACTGGCGACATTGCGGCTGGAGCACGCGATCGGCCGGATCGTCTATCTCGGGCAAGACATCGCCCGGTTGGACAAGCGCGCGATGCGGCATATGCGGGCGCGCATGCAGATCGTGTTTCAGGACCCCTATGGCAGCCTGTCGCCGCGCCTGCCGGTGGGCGACATCGTCGCCGAGGGACTGGCCATCCACGAACCCGGGCTCAGCCGCGCCGAACGCATGGAAAGAGTGCGAGTTGTGCTGGAGGAAGTCGGGCTTTCGCCGGACAGCGCCGACAGGTACCCGCACGAATTCAGCGGCGGACAGCGGCAGCGGATCGCGATCGCCCGGGCGATGATCCTGAAACCGCGTTTCGTGGTGCTGGATGAGCCAACCAGCGCGCTGGATATGTCGGTGCAGGCGCAGATCGTGGATTTGTTGCGCGATCTGCAAACCCGGCACGGGCTGGCATATTTGTTCATCAGCCACGATCTGAAGGTCGTGAAGGCCCTCGCCCACCGCGTAATCGTGCTGCGCGGTGGGAAGGTTGTGGAGCAGGGGGACGCCGCGACCATCTTCGCGGCGCCTCAAGAAGATTACACCAAGGCCTTAATGGCGGCGGCTTTCGCGTAAGCGGTTCGGCGGAACCTGGGCCTCGCCGATGCTGCCCGATCGTCATGGCGGGTGGAGGCCCGCTACCCACGACTTTGCTGTCGGCACCAGCCAGGTCGTGGGTGATCCGCCGCCGCGGACCATGACGTGTTTAGCGCGACATCACGTCGATGGTAGGGCCGTTGGAATCACCAGGCCTCTTTCCCCGGTATCGGCCGTGCGACGACTGCCTCGGCCTGCTTGGCCTTCTGTTCTGCTTCGTGCTTGTCGAACATCAACTTGGCCGCCGAGGCGCGCTTGTCGGTCAGCAGATCGCGATTGTCGGTGCACCAATTGAACGAATCGGTCCGCGGGCCATTGTCGCCGGAGAAATGCGGCATCACGTAGCGCTGGTAAAGCTCGTAGGAACGCTTGGTCTCCGCGAAGTCGGCCCAGTTATGGACCTGCTGCAGGAACACGCCGAAATCACCCTGCTTGGCATACAGCCGCTCGATCAGCGCAATGGCATCGTCCGGGGTGCCGATAACGCCGAATTTGTTCTCGATGAACCATTCGGCCGCGTCGTAGCCTTTCGGCACGTTGAAGCGGAGCTGGTTGTTGTTCAGGTAGTTCAGATAGCGTTCGAACCCGAACTTCACGTTCTCCATCGCCTTGGCGCGGGTTTCCGCGATATGCATCGGGCCGACAAGGCGCAACCGCGCCGGGTCCATCGTCCGCCCCTGTTCGGCCGCGAGGTCGTTGGCGATCTTCCAGTTGGCGGCCAGCGCGTCGAACCCGAACGGGTTGGTGGCGGCCACGCAGATCATCGCCAGATCGTATTTACCGGCCAACCGCCCACCCGACGGCGTGACCGAGCTCACCACCGCCACTTCCGGATAGGGCTTGGTATAGGGCAGCATATGCGCCCGGGCGTTGACGAAGTTGTACCAATCGGTCTTCTCGGTGACGTATTCGCCTTTGAACAGGCGCAGAATCAGGTCCAGCGCTTCGGCCATGCGATCGCGCTGCGTATCGGGATCGATGCCCATCATCAGCGCATCGGAAGCCAGTAGGCCCGGACCGGCGCCGAACATCACGCGGCCGCGCGTATGGTGATCGAGCTGGATGATCCGGTTCGCCACCATCAACGGATTATGGTATGGCAACGAGATCACGCCCGTCCCGAACTTGATCGACTTGGTCCGTTCGGCGGCCACCGCGATGAAAAGCTCCGGTGAACTGATCAGTTCCCACCCGGCGGAATGATGCTCGCCGATCCAGGCCTCATGGAAGCCGAGCTTGTCGAGCCACTGCATCAGCTCCAGATCGCGGTCGAGACAGGCCGACGGATTTTCGTCCATGGGGTGGAACGGCGGCAGAAAGGCGCCGTGACGAAGCGGGATGCGGGCCATATGGGTTTCCTCCTGGGGCTACCGTCCAAACGGGACAGTGCGATGCACCCATGTTATCAGGGTTTCCCCCGCCGCAAACCCACGCGCCCCAGACGAATTCAGCATGAGCGATAACGCCGCCCCCCATATCGACCGCCGCGTCTGGACCATCGCCGCCGCCTGCTCCTGCGGACCGCTGATGTCCGGGATCGACGCCACCATGGTGAATGTGTCGCTCGATACCATCGGGCGGACGTTCGAGGCACCGCTGGGCCTGATCCAATGGGTCACCAGCGCCTACCTGCTGGCACTCGCTCTGGCACTGCCGTTAAGCGGCTGGCTCGTGGACCGGTTCGGTGCCCGCCGCATCTTCCTCTGTTGTTTTTCGGCTTTTGTGATCTGCTCCATTCTGTGTGGCAGCGCCGGCTCGGTGCGTCTGCTGATCGCCTGCCGCATCTTGCAGGGCATCGCCGGCGGGCTGCTCGCGCCCATGATGCAAATGATGATGGCCCGCCATGCCGGCAAGCACATGGCTCGCGTCATTGGCATCGCCGCGATGCCCGTCATGGTCGGGCAAATGCTTGGCCCCAGCCTGGGCGGCCTGATCCTGACCTGGCTCTCCTGGCGCTGGACCTTCTTCGTGAACGTTCCGGTCGGCTTGTTGGCCCTCGCCTTCGCATGGAAAGTTCTGCCCCGCGATGAGACCGTTACGCCCCGCCGCCTCGACATCGCGGGTTTCGCGATGATCTCTCCCGGCCTGGCGCTGCTGCTGTTTGGTCTGGTTTCCGCCGCGCATGGAGAGGCGGGCGCATCCTTCGCTCTCGGAATCAGTCTGGTATTATTGGCCGCCTTCGCCTTCCGCGCTTTGCGCTGGCCCACGACGGCCTTGATCGATCTCCGGCTGTTCGCCGGCCGCACATTTCGGGCCGCCGCGGCAACCCAGTTCCTGTCGAACGCCATCAACTTCGGCGGTCAGCTGCTGATGCCGCTGTATTTCCTGAAACTCCGCGGCACGCCCCCCGGTCTGACCGGCCTGCTGCTCGCGCCGATGGCATTGGGAGTCTTCTTCGCGCTACCGATCATGGGGCGTCTGAGTGAACGGTTTGGCGCCCGGGCGATCTCCGGCAGCGGCGCCATGATCGCGTTTATCGGGACGTTGCCCTTCGCGCTGGGCGGGGCCGATATGCCGCTGGCGGTCCTGGCGGTCGCGCTCCTGATCCGGGGCTTCGGGGTGGGATCCATCACCCTGCCCTCCGCCGCGGCCGCCTATGCCTCTGTCCCACGTGAATCCCTCGGTCACGCCACCACGGCCATCAACATCTGTCAGCGCTTCGGCGGTCCGGTTGGCACCACCGGGCTTGCAATTTTCCTGCAGTACGCCCTGGCCACGACGGACATTCCCGCGACCGCTTATACCTGGACGTTTTGGTTACTGAGCGGCCTCGCGGCCGCCGGGGTCCTGGCGGCATCGCAGCTTCCAGGCGCGCGTGCCTCGACGAGCACGGGGAGTCGTGCCTAAGCTGGCGTCAAACACACAAGAGAGGAAATTGCCATGAGCGGAGAAAACTGTCTGGCCGGTCTGAAGATCCTCGACCTCACCCAGTTCGAGGCCGGGCCGTCCTGCACCGAAGCCCTCGCCTGGATGGGCGCGGACGTGATCAAGGTTGAGAATCCCGGCTTGGGCGATCCCGGACGCTCCTCCGGCCGCACCAGCGCGGATCGCGATGCGAATTATTTTCTACAGTACAACTCGAACAAGCGCTCCGCGGCGGTCAATCTGAAGGACCCGCGCGGGCTACAACTCGTCAAGGACCTGGTCAAACAGGCCGACGTGATGATCGAGAACTTCGCCCCCGGCGCGATCGAGCGCCTCGGCCTGGGCTATGACGTCGTCAAGGCGATCAATCCGGCGATCATCTTCTGCCAGATCAAGGGTTTCGGCACCGGCAGCCCGTTCGAGAAGGGCCTCGCCTTCGACATGATCGCCCAGGCCTGCGGCGGCCTGATGTCGATCACCGGGGAAGAAGACGGCCCGCCCTGCAAGCCCGGCGCGACCATTGGCGACACCGGCACCGGCATGATCATGGCGGTATCGATTCTGGGCGCCTATATCCGCCGCCTGCGCACCGGCGAGGGCGAGCATCTGCAATTGGCGATGCAGGATTCCATCATGCATTACATCCGTAACGCCTTCGCGTTCATGGAAAGGTCGGACGGAAAACCCGCCCCGCGCGCTGGTTCCAAGACCGTCGGCGGCGGCAATCCGCCCATCGGGGTCTATCCCTGCAAGGGCGGTGGACCCAACGATTACGTCTATATCTACACCTCCGCGGCCAATCCCGAGCATTGGACACGCCTGCTCAAAGTGATGGGCCGCGACGATCTCATTGGCGACGCCCGTTACGCGAACCCCGCCGCCCGTACCGAACGGCGCGAAGAGGTGGATGCCATCGTCGCCGAATGGTCCCGCCAGCATGACAAACACACCGCCATGCGGCTGGTCAGCGAGGCGACCATCCCCTCCGGCGCCGTGCTGGATACAAGGGAACTGGCGGACGACAAGTCGTTCGAAGAGCGCAAAATTCGCCAGACCATGCATCAT
>CAIUPC010000805.1 GCA_903900905.1 uncultured Acetobacteraceae bacterium | reverse complement strand
GAATCACTCTGAACTGTTAAGGCGTGGATGCCGACCTCCGTCGGCATGACGGGGTGGTGGCAGCGAGGCCGCCCACTACGCACACCGTCAGTCTCAGGCGTTTCCTACCCCAGCGGCTTCACCATCTGCGCCACCCCGGCGATCTCGCACTCTGCCCAATCGTCCTCGGTAAACCCCCCAGCCTCATAATAGCCGATAGCCTCGGTGGTGGAATAAACCACCGCCTTGGCGCAGCCGAGGTCGCGGGCGAAGCGTTCCGCCTCCGTCAGCAGCGCGCGGCCATGCCCCTGGCCCTGCAACACCGGATCGATCGCCACCAGCCGCAATGCCGCCGCGGTATCGTCGAGCTTGTCGATGCGGATGGTCCCGATCGGGTCGTTGTCGCGCCAGAGCAGCAGGGGGTAGTGGTGCGGCTCGTCTTCCTCATCCGGGTGCTCCATCGCGTATTTGCGCGATTCCAGCAGCACGTCCTGGCGGATGCGGTGGTAGACGTCCCACTCGGCGCGGCAGGACGGGCGGGACAGGCGGTACTGGGGCATTACATCTCTGCCTTTTGCGCAACGAAGATGGAACCGTAGCCCAGCTTGCTCCAATCCGGCGGCACCGGGCAAGGCGTGGGGTCGAGATGCGCGACCGTCGCCGCTGCCCCCCGCACGATATCCCCGGTATGGCGCGTCGGCGTCGGCGCCGGCATCCAGGCGAAGGCATCGGCCGAGCTATAGACAAACAGCGCCACCGGCCGCACCCGCGCCGTCGCATTGGCGCGGGAGGCATGCAGTGTGCGGCAATTGATCGCGATCACCGTCCCCGCGCGCCCCACCAGATCAACCGCGCCCGACTGATCCACGGTCGCCATATCCGCAGGGCGCACCGATCCGGTCCAGGCCCCGGCCTCATCCCGATGCACGAAGATCGGGCCGTTCTGCGAGCCGGGGATGCAGGTCAGCGGCCCCTGCTCGGCCGGGCAGTCGGTCAGATACACGCCCAGGGTCAGCGGCGAGTAATTGGTATGCGGCCAGGCCGGGATGTCCTGATGCCAGTGCACGACCTCGCCGGTGCCGGGCCATTTGTAGTTCAGCTTGCTGCTATGGAACTTCACATCCGGCCCCACCAAATCGGCGGCGATATCGGCCAGCACGGACTCGGCGGCGAAGCGCCAGAAATCGGGATGGCGATCGACCAGCGCCCGCAGGCGGCGGACATGGGGATGATCAGGGCTGTGGCTGCGGCCGATATCGAATGCCTCGTTCGATCGCGTGATCGGGCGGCTGGCGTCGATGAACTGCTCCGACAGCGCGTTCAGGCGCTGCAGCCATGCGAGCGGGATCAGCCCCTCCACGGCCAGAAATCCGGTTTCGAAATAGGCCTCGCGCTGCGCCGCGGTCAGGACCTTCGGCGGATGCGTCCGGATGGTGTCCGGCGTCATGATGGTCGTTCCCTCTTGCCCTGGTGCGACTGTATGGGGGAGCCTGCCGCCACACAACACGCCCAACCGAGGAAACCGTATCATGACCGCATTGCTGGCCGAATTGCCGGAGGATCAGGCGACCGGGCGTATCGCCGAGATCTATGACGAGATCCGCCGGTTCTCCGGCGTGCCCTATGTGTCGTCGCTGCAACGCTACCTCGCGACCATGCCGGGGGTGCTGGAATGGGCCTGGGACGCGGTGCGCCCGGCGATGGTGTCGGGCGCGATACCGGAGATGGGGTGGGAACTGGCGCGGTCGGTGCGGGTGACTCCGGCTGGTGCGATCCCGGCCGCCGCGCTGGCGGGGGTTGACCTGGCGGCGGTGCGGAATGTGGCGGCGAATTTCGTGCGGGTGTCGCCGGTGAACCTGATGACCGGGGCGTGTTTGGCCCGGCTGCTGACGGAGCCGGCCCCGGCCGGTGCGGGGTTTGATGCCGGCTGGGTGCCGCCGGTGATGCTGGCGCCCATGCCGGGGAACGCCGATCCGTCGGTGATGGAGGCGGGGGTGCGGGCGCGGTTTATGACGGAGGTGGATGGCAAGCCCTTTGTCCCCGCGTTGTATCGCCAGCTCGCGCATTGGCCGGGGTTTTTGGCCTGGCTGGCGGATGAGCTGGGTCCGCGGTTCGGCGCAGCGGAAACCGCGGCGGCGCGCACCGCGTTCCGGGCTGCCGCCCGTGCCGCGGCGCCGGAGATTGTCGCGCGGCTGCCGGGCCTGCCGGCTGGCCCGCAACCGGATGCGGAGACGACGCGGCGGATCCTCGCCACCATCGACCGCTACGCGGAGACCAGCCCGGAGATGACCATGTTCGGCCAGCTGATCCTGGACGCCTTGCCGCCCGGCTAAGCCTGCCGCCCGGCTGTTTTTGCCGGGGGGGGGGGAGGGGCGTAGGCGTTAAGTTAAGGGCGAGGGCCTTCAAACCGTCATCCCCGGGCTTGTCCCGGGGACCAAGGTTTCCGATTGTGCCGCGATTGGTCCCCGGGACAAGCCCGGGGATGACGTGATTTAAAGCCCTCGCCCTTAATTTAACGCCTATGGAGGGGGCAGCCAGCACCGCCTTCTGAGCGGGTACACCCCTCCAGCAAGGGGCTGGCTCCCCCCTGGCACGCCGCTTGCGCTGTCCCACCCGATGGACACGCACATCTCGTCCCCCGTTATCGCCCCGCCGCTGACTCCGCATCATACGCTGCTGCGGTGCCTGTTCATGCTGGCGTTGCATCGGGGGGTGACGCTCTCGCCCGAGCAACTCGCGATGGCGCGGCCAGACGATCCCATCGGCTCCGCGACCGGACTGCTGCGCGCGGCGGGCCTCGGGGTGACGATGCGCCGGCGCACGCGATGGCGCGATCTGGCCGGGGATTTCCCGATGCTGGCGTTGCGCCGGGATGGCGGGTGGGTGCTGCTGTTGCGGGTGCGTGACGGGGCGGCGCATCTGCTCGATCCCCGCGCCGAGGCCGAGGGCGTGATCGTGCAACCGCGTGCCCGGTTCATGCGGGACTTCAGCGCCACGGTGCTGAGCGCGGCGCCGGAGGCCGCCGAACCCTTCGGCCTCGGCTGGTTCTTGCCCGATATTCTGCGCCAGAGCGGGTTGTTGCGCGATGTTGCCATCGCGGCGCTGATGTCCTCGCTGATCGCCTTCGCCACGCCGCTGATGTTTCAGGTGCTGATCGACAAGGTCATCGTGCATCGCGGCACCCAGACGCTGCTGGCGCTGATGGCGATCTTCGCCACGCTGACGCTGTTCGACGGGCTGTTCACCTATGTCCGCCAGGTGCTGATGACGGTGGTCACCAGCAAGACCGATGCGCGTCTGGCCTCGCGCGTGTTCCAGCATCTGCTGTCGCTGCCGCTGGGATTTTTCGAGGCCACCACCGCCGGCGTGCTGGCCCGCAACCTGCAACAGACCGATACGATCCGGCAGTTCCTCACCGGGCGCCTGTTCCAGACCGCTTTGGACGCGCTGACATTGCCGCTGCTGGTGGCGATGCTGCTGCTTTACAGCGCGCATCTGACTTTGGTGGTGCTGGGCTTCTCGGCCATCATGGCCGCGACGATCGCGCTGCTGGTGCCGTTGTTCCGCCGCCGGTTGGAGGCCTTGTATCAGGCCGAGGGCGCGCGTCAGGCGCACTTAATCGAAACCATCCATGGCATGCGCACGGTGAAATCCCTGGCGCTGGAGCCGAACCGCCAGGCCGCCTGGAACGACCGGATCACCACGGGCGCGCAACGGCGGGCGGTGGTGGGCCGCATGGGGGCCGCGGCGGCGGTGCTGACGCAGGGCTTGGACAAGGCCATGCAGATGGCGGTCCTTGGCCTCGGCGCCCTGGAGGTGTTCGACGGTCGGCTGAGCATCGGGGCTTTGGTGGCGTTCAACATGGTCTCCGGCCGCGTCACCGGGCCGCTGGTGCAGATCGTGGGCCTGATCAGCGAGTATCAGGAAACCGCGCTGGCCCTGCGCATGCTCGCGGGGGTGATGGGGCAAGCGCCGGAGCGGGATCCGGGCCGTGTTGGCCTGACCCCGGTGATCCGGGGCGGGCTGTCGTTCGAAAGCGTGTCGTTCCGGTATCCGGCGCAGTCCGTGCCGGCGCTGGACCGGGTTTCTTTCGCGGTCGATGAAGGCCAGGTCGTTGGGGTCGTGGGGCGCTCGGGGTCGGGGAAGACGACCTTGACGCGGCTGATTCAGGGGGTGTTGGTGCCCACGGAGGGTGCGATACGCCTGGACGGCACCGATATCCGCCACCTCGATCTGGCGCATCTGCGGCGCGGCACCGGCGTGGTGTTGCAGGAGAATTTCCTGTTCCGCGGCAGCATCCGCGACAATATCGCCGCCGCCCGGCCCGGCGCGTCGCTGGCCGAGATCGCCGCCGTCGCGCGGCTGGCCGGGGCGGATGGGTTCATCGATCGGTTGCCGCATGGCTATGACACGCTGATTGAGGAAAACGGCGCCAATTTCTCCGGCGGCCAGCGCCAGCGGCTGGCCATCGCCCGGGCGCTGCTGCCCAATCCCCGATTGCTGATTTTCGACGAAGCCACCAGTGCGTTGGACCCGGAGAGTGAGGCGGCGGTGCAGGACAACCTCGCCGCCATCGCCAATGGACGCACGCTGGTGATCGTGTCGCATCGGCTGACCTCGCTGATCGCGGCCGATACCATTCTGGTTCTGGAGCAGGGTGGCGTGCTGGATTTCGCCCCGCATGCGGTGCTGCTGGAACGTTGCGCGGTCTATCAGCGCCTGTGGCAGCGGCAGACGAGGCATTTCGCATGATCCTGGATGACTTCCTGGCCGAACCGCCGCCTTTGGCGCTGCGCAACACCCATTACGCGGCGCTGGCTTTGGCGGTGTCGCTGGTTGGCCTGGCCGCGGTGCTGAAGGTCGATATGGTGGTGTCCGGGACCGGCCGCCTTGCCGCCGATACACCGACGATCGTGCTGCAACCGATGCAATTGTCGATCGTGCGGGAGATCCGGGTCAAGCCGGGCGATGCCGTGCACGCCGGGGATGTGCTTGTGGCGCTGGATCCGACCTTTGCCCAGGCGGACCAGGCGGCGTTGCGGTCGCAGCGGGATGGCGTCGTGCTGCGGCGCTCGCGGCTGGAGGCGGAACTGGCGGGCCTCTCGTTCGACCCCGGAAGTGATACCGCGGTTCGGCGGCTGGAGGCGACATTGTTCCGCCAGCGCAGTGCGCAGTATGAGGCAAGGCTGGCGGAGTTCGAGGGCCGCCTGGCGACGGCGCAGGCGGATATCGCGGCCTCTGAGTGGAACCAGGATTCGCTGGTGCAGCAACTGGCTGTCGCCCGGGAACTGGAAGCGATGCGTGCCAGCCTGTTCCAGTCCCATAGCGGTTCCAAACTGGCCTTTCTGGAAGCCAGTGCTGGCCGGATGCGGAACGAGCGCGATCTGCGCGCCGCCGCCATGACGCTGAGCGATGCGCGGCAGCGGGCCCGGTCGTTGGAAGCCGAACGCCAGGCCTTCGCCGATAGCTGGCGGCGGGAACTGCTGGAGGGGTTGGGCAAGGCCGAAGCCGATCTGGCGGCGGCGGAAGAGGCGCTGACGAAAGCGGTTCGGCTGGCGGAGCTGGTCGTCCTGCGCGCGCCCGTGGATGCGGTGGTGCTGGATGTCGCGAAACGCTCCGCCGGGTCGGTGGCGCGGGAGGCGGAGCCGCTGGTGACGCTGGTCCCGGCCGGTGCCGCTTTGATCGCCGAAGTCAGCGTTCCGTCGGCTGATATCGGATACGTGCGGGCGGGTGATCAGTCGGTGGTGAAGGTTGATGCGTTTCCATTCCAGCGCCATGGGACTCTGTCTGGCCGGTTGCGGTCGATGGCGGAAGATTCCTTTGGCGATGGTCCGGTTCGCTATCACCGCGGTCAGGTGGCGCTGGATGGCGCGCCGCTGTCGGGTCTGCCGGAGGGGGCACGGCTCATCCCCGGCATGACCGTGACGGCGGAGATCGCGGTGGGGCGAAGGAGCGTGCTGTCCTATCTGTTCGACCCGATCACGCGCGCGCTGCGTGAGAGTATGCGGGAGCCGTGAGCCACAGGCGGTTATCCGGCGGGATCGGGAAGCTTGCGTGCAGGGCGGAGAGTTTGGCTTCGTAGAGCGCGCCATAGGCAGCGTCGTCCAGCTGTTCCGCCGTGCCGAATGCGTGGTCGAGCATGATGTCGCGGTAGGTGCCGAGATTGCTCAGGTCAGGGACCGGAACGATGCCGGCCAGCATCTCGCGGTACCGTCCCTCCAGCGCGTGGACGAGGCGGGGCGTGTCGAACAGGGTGCAGGTGTCGCGATTGGCACGCAGCCGGGCGCGCAGAGATGCCGTCCGGGCGGGGTCGTTGCCGAGCGCGATCGCGCGCACGACGTAATCATTGGGCGTGTCGCAGATCAGCTCCGGCAAATCGGCCGCGCGCACCAGGCTGGCGCAGACCCGGGCGGCGAAGCCGCGGCCGCGTAAGGTTAACACCGGCACGCCCATCCAGAGCGCGTCCGAGGCGGTGGTATGCGCGCCATAGGGGAACGTATCGAGGAACAGGTCCGCCAGCCGGTAGCGGGCCAGATGCGCGGGGTTGGCGCGTTTGTCGGCGAAGATGAGCCGGGTGGGGTCGATGCCAAGGGTTGAGGCCGCCTGCCGCAGGCGCTCGTTGGCGTCCGGCGTGCCGGAGAGCAGCCACAGCACGCTGCCCGGCACGTGGCGCAGGATCAGCATCCAGCGCTGAAATGCCGGCGGCGTGATCTTCTGCATGCCGTTCAGGGAGCAGAAGACGAAACCGGTTTCGGGCAGCCCGGCCTCGGCGCGGGTTGGGGTTTCAGTGGCGACGAGGCGTTTGCGGTCGTTGGGCTGATAGCAGGGCAAACGGAGGATTTTCTCGCTGTAGTATTTTTCGTGCGAGGAAGGAATGACCTGATCATCGGCGATGAGATAGTGGTGGTACGGGCTGCCCATCGTGCCCGGAAACCCGAACCAGTTCACCGCGATGGGGGCCGGACGCATGGCGAAGAGCTTCGTGCGGGCATCTTTGGTGTAGCCGTTCAGGTCTACCAGGATGTCGATGCCGTCCTGACGCACGCGGTCATAGGCCTGCTGATCGGTCAGGCCGTTGAGATCGGTCCAGCTGGTGGCCGCGGCTTTGATGCGGGCGCGGGTGGGATCGTCCGTGGCGATGCCGCAGTCATAGGCGAAGATGTCGAAGGCGGTTTTGTCATGGGTCTCGATGACGTCGGTCATCGCGAACCCGACCGCATGCTCCCGCAGGTCTGACGAGACATAGCCAATCCGGGGACTGGTTTTTGCCGCCGGGCGCGGTGGTGGTGGTGGCGGGGTGGGGGGCAGGCCGATACCGTGGCGGCAATACTGCGCGGCGTTGGCGAGGTGAAACATCGGGTCGTCGGTCAGGCAGGCCGCTGACAAGGGGGAGATCGCGGCGGTCAGGGCGCGTCGCGGCAGGCGGTCACTATGGGTCAGCACGGGCCAGGCGCATTGGCGCTGGCGCAGCGCGATCAGATGCTGGATCGCGTCGGGCTGGTCGGGATTGAGGTCGAGGCTCCGCCGCAGTGCTTCCTCGGCCATCGCATCGAGATTGGCGCTTTCCAGCACCCGGCCCATCTGTTTCAGGGCCTGGGTTTTGAAGGCAATGGTCTCACCGGTTAAGGGTGCCGGTGCGTTGGCGTAGTCTGCCCAGACCGCGATTGCCTGGTCCCGCTGACCAAGCCGTTCGAGAATGCCGCCGAGATTGATATGCGGCGGGGCGAAGCCAGGTGCGAGGCGGATTGTATCGCGGAGCACGATGGCCGCACCGGCGAGATCGCCGGTATCGGCCAAAGCCACCCCAAGATTGAACATCACCGCGTGGAGCGCCGGGTGGCCGGCGTTGCGGGCGATCCACGTTTTGTAGAGCGCGATGGCCTGGGCAGGTTGTTCAGTGGCGTGACGCAGGAGGTCGGGGAGGTCCATGTGCGCGCGCTCATCCGACCAGCGTCACGAGTGCCGAGACCTGGGGGGCGGACATCGCGGCGATTTGGGTCGTGGTGAAGGCATTGCCCTGGGTGGTCGTCATCGCCGTGATATCGGCGGTGCTGATCCCGGGGATTTGGACCGCGGCCAAAGCCGCGATGCCGGTCGTACTCAGAGCCGTTGCCTGGGTGGTGGTCCAGGCGGCGATATCGGCGGTGCTCAGGCCGGGGATCTGGGTTGCCACCATGGCGCCGATATTGGTCGTGGTCAGCGCCCCGACCTGGGCCGTGGTCAGCGCATGGATCTCGGTCGAGGTCAGGCCGCCGAACTGGGTCGTGGTCAGCGCGGTCAGCTCGGTGGTGGTCAATCCGCCGATTTGGGCGTTGCTGAGCGCCCCCAGCTGCGTCGCGCTGAGGCCGCCGAATTGCGTCGTCGTCATCGCCGCCAGCGCGGTGTAGGCGATACTGCCCACCTGCGTATTGGTCAGGGCGCCGATTTCCGTGGTGGTGAGACCGCCGAGCTGGGTGGTCGTGAGGGCGCCGATCTCGGCGGTTTTCAGGCCGGCGAGTTGGGTGGTGGTGAGGGCGCCGATATTGGTGGAGGTCAGCGCGGTGAACTGCGTGACCGTCAGTGCCCCGAGCTGACCCGCGGTCACCCCGCCCAACTGCGTGGTGGTCATCGCGGTTACGTCAGCTGTGTTCAGGCCGCCGATTTGCGCGGTGGTGAGCCCGCCCAACTGAGTTGAGGTCAGGCCGCCGAACTGGGTGGTCGTCAGCACCCCGAGCTCGGCCGGTTTCAGCCCGGCGATCTGCGCCGTTGTCAGCGCGGTCAGCGCGGTGGTGGTCATGCCGGTGACCTGGATGGTGGACAGGGCGCCCAACTGCGTGCCGGTGATGCCGCCGAGTTGGGTGGTGGTGAGCGCCCCGACCTCGGTCGTGGTCAGTCCCCCGATCTGGGTCGCGGTCAGCACGGCCAGTTGGGTCGATGTCAGACCGCCGAATTGAGTCGTCGTCAGCGATCCCAGGCTGCTGGCGGTCAGGCCGTTGACCTGGGTGGTGGTCAGCGCGCCGAGTTGGGTCGTTGTCACCCCGCCCAGCTGCGTCGTGGTCAGGGCGGCCAGTTCGGGGGCTTTCAGCCCGGCCAGCTGTGTGGTCGTGATTTGCGTGACATCGGTCGAGGTCAGCGCGGTGAACTGGGTGGTGGTCAGGCTCCCCAGCTGGGTGGCGGTCAGGCCGCCGAGTTGCGTGGTGGTGATCGCCGCGACCTCGGCCGTTGTCAGGCCAGCAAGCTGGGTGGCGGTCAGCCCCCCCAACTGCGTGGAGGTCAGTCCGCCCAGCTGCGTCGTGGTCAGGGCGGCGAGTTCGGTCGCTTTCAGGCCGCCGATTTGGGTGGTGGTGAGGTTCGTCAGCTGGGTGGTGGTCAATCCGCCGACCTGGACCGTGGTGAGGGACCCGAGTTGGGTGGCGGTGATACCGCCGAGTTGTGTGGTGGTCAGCGCGGTGACTTCGGTGGTGCTGAGTCCGCCAACCTGAACGGCGGTCAGGCCGCCGAGCTGGGTGGAACTCAAGCCGCCGAGCTGGGTGGTGGTCAGGGCGGTGATCGTGGCCGGTGTCAGGCCAGCGATTTGTGTGGTGGTCAGATTGCCCAGCTCGGTAGTGGTGATGCCGCTGAGCTGGGTGGTGGTCAGGACCGCGATCTCCGCGGTTTTCAGGCCGCCGAGCTGGGTCGTGGTCAGCGCCCCCAGATTGGTCGAGGTCAGGCGGCCAAATTGCGTCGTCGTCAGGCTGCCGAGCTGGGTCGCGGTCAGACCCCCAAGCTGGGTGGTGGTCATGGCAGTAAGGTCAGCTGTGTTCAGCCCGCCGATTTGCACGGTCGTGAGCGCGCCCAATTGCGTTGTGGTCAGGGCGCCGAACTGCGTGGTGGTAAGCACGGCCAGTTCGTTGGTCTTCAGGCCGCCGATTTGGGTGGTGGTCAGGGCCGTCAGGTCCGTGGTGGTCAGGCCGCCGACTTGCGTGGTGGTGAGCAGGCCAAGTTGCGTCGCGGTGATCCCGCCCAGTTGGGTGGTGGTCAGGGCCGCGACCTCGGTGGTGCTGAGGCCGCCGATTTGGGTGGTGTTGAGCGCCGCCAGCTGGGTCGAGGCGAAGCCACCGAACTGGGTGGTGGTCAGGTTGGCGATCTCCGCCGTGGTGAAGCCGCCGATTTGGGTCGTGGTGAGGGCGCCGATTTCGGTGGTGGTCAGCCCGCCCAGCTGGGTTGTCGTCATCGCCGCGATCTCCGTCGCTTTCACCCCGGCGATCTGGGTGGTGGTCAGGGCGGTGACGTTGGTCGATGTCAGGCCGGCGAACTGGCTGGTTGTCAGGGCGCCCAGCTGCGTGGCGGTGATGCCGCCGAGCTGGGTGGTGGTCAGCGCCGCGACCTGGGTGGAAGTCAGGCCACCCAGCTGGGTCGTGGTCAGGCCGCCCAATTGGGTGGAGGTGATGCCGCCCAGCTGAGTGGTCGTCATCGCCGCGATCTCGGTTGCTTTGAGCCCGCCGACCTGGCCCGTCGTCAGGGCGGTCAGTTCCGTGGTGGTCAGTCCGCCAACCTGGGTGGTGGTCAGGGCGCCAAGCTGCGTCGCGGTCAGCCCGCCCAGTTGGGTCGTGGTCAGCGCCCCGATTCCCGTCGTCGTCAGGCCGCCGATTTGGGCGGTGGTCAGCACCGCGAGCTGGGTGGAGGCGAGGCCCCCGAGCTGCGTCGTGGTGATCGCGGCCAGGCCGGTGGTGTTCAGCGCCGTGACCTGGGTGGTGGTCAGCTGGCCCAGCTGGGTGGAGGTCAGCCCGCCGAACTGGGTACTGTTCAAAGCCGCGATTTCGGCGGTTTTCAGCCCGCCGAGCTGGGTCGTGGTCAGCTGCGTGAGGTTGGTGGAGGTCACCTTGCTGAACTGCGCCGTCGTCATCGCGCCGAGCTGGGCCGCGCTGAGTCCGCCCAGCTGCGTCGTGGTCATCGCCGTGACGTCGCTGCTGTTGAGCGCGGCGATCTGGGCCGCGGTCAGGCCGCTCAGTTCTGTGGAGCTGAGCTGCCCGAACAATGTCGTGGTCAGCGCGTTGATCGCGACCGTGGAGAAGGCCGCCATCTGAGTTGAAGTGAACTGGGCAATGTCGGTTGTGGTGATCGCCAGCACCTGGGTTGAATTCAGGGCCGCGATCTGGGTCGAGGCAAAGGCCTGGATATCGGTGGTGGTCAGCCCGGCGATGGCGGTGGTCGACAGGCCGGCGATCTGGGCGGTCGTCAGCCCGGTGATGATCGAGCTCATGGCCGATCCCCCCCGATGATGGCGGGAACAAATGGTGCTGGCGAAATGTGCATGACCCGTCTCCTGGGCTAACCATGTCAACCGCCGTCGCGCGGGCCATTCTGGCTCATCGAGCGGGGTGTCAGTGTTCGAGCCGGATCAAAACAGGAAAGTCTTAACGAAGTACTAACGCGGCCGAAAAAAATGCCGGTTCGGTGCAGTTTTTTGCATACAAGACGCCTCCAACCGCGCATGGCGTTGCCGGCGCGATTGGTCTAGAAGGCGGGCCTCATCCTCTGGAGAACCACAGTTGCCGGCTTTTAATCACGCCAACTTCAACGACCGTGCGACCGCCGCCGCGAAGGCCAAGCAGGCCCTGATCGAAAAATTCCGCGCGCGCCCCGGCCCGGACGATCCCGCGGTGCTGGCCAAACAGGCCGAGCGGCAGGCGATCGCCGAAGCCCGCGAGCTTCGGGAACAGGAGCGCAAGCTCGCCAAGGAAGCCGAAGCAGCCCGAAAGGCCGCGGAAGAGGTCGAGCGTCAGGCCGAACTCGCCCGGCTGGCGGCGCAGAAGACCGAAGAAGAAATCGCCCGTAAGGCGGCGCTTCTGGCGCTCGAAGCTGAGCGCAAGGCTGCCCGCGACGCCCGCTACGCGGCGCGTAAGGCGCGGAAGTAATATAGGTAGCCCGAACGGGTGACGGACAAGCTGCAGTTGTCCGTCATGCCGACGGAGGTCGGTATCCACGCCTTTCTCTCGTCATAGACTGTGAAGTCGTGGATGCCGACCTCCGTCGGCATGACGAATTCGGGTCGTTGCCGATATGTCTACGTCGATGGCCGCATCTCTCAGGCGATAAAGATATTGCTGGGTTCGTCGTAGAACTCGGCATCGCGCCAGAGCCGGGCGGTCATCGCCTCCACATGCGGGGCGGTGGCGCAAAGCTGCTCGAACACACGATCAGTCAGCGTCAATCCGGCCCGCTTGCAGATCGCCGCGATCTCATCCCGCCGCACCTGGCTGATGGTGGCCTGGGCAGGCTCGGGCACCGGCGGCTGCTCCGCCGAGAACACCGCATCCGGATCCAGCACCGGTCGACGGGACCGCCAGGGCGTCGCCATTTCATACGCATGCGCCACACGCAGCACCGTCGCATCGTCGAACGGCCGACCGGCGACCTGCATCGACATGGGCAGGCCGTCGTCGGTGAAGCCGATACATTGCGCCAAAGCCGGGCCGCCGAGCACGTTGAACGGCGTGGTCAGCGAGGTCTTCTCCCAGAAGTTGATCGTCCGCCAGGCATCCAGCCGTCCGGCCGGCCCCGGTGCCGCGGTCAGCAGCACGTCGTATTTCTCATAAACCGGCTGCATCTCGGCGATCATCAGCCGGCGCTGGCGGCTGGCCTGCACGTAATCGCTGCTGGAGATCAGCAGGGCACCCAAGGCGCGGCCGAGGAAATCCTCCCCGAAGTCGGCCAGGCGTTTGCGCAGCACGGGTTCATGCACCGCGTACAGCTCCGACTCGGCGCCGGTGATTTTCACGTCGTGGTAGTCGTGGGCGTTGCGGATGCGCACATCCTCCAGCACCGCGCCGAGGCCGCGCAGCACGTCGAAAGCGGCTTCCATCGCGGCTTTCACGGCCGGCTGGGTGGGGACGTCTTCCTCATATAGATGGCGGAGCACGCCAATCCGCAGGCCTTTGATCGAACCGGTCAGGGCGGCGCGGTAGTCGGGAACGGCGCGGTTGGCGCTGGCGGGGTCGAGCGGATCGTGCCCGGCGATGGCGCCCAGCATGATCGCGCAATCCTCCACCGTCCAGGTCATCGGGCCGGCGTGGTCATAGCTGAACGAATTCGTATAAACGCCGGCACGGCTGACCAGCCCATAGGTCGGTTTCAGCCCCACCAGACCGCACAAAGCCGCGGGATTGCGGATCGAGCCGCCGGTGTCGGAGCCGAGCGACCCCATCATCAGCCCGGCCGCGACGCCCGCGCCGGACCCGCTGGAGGAGCCGCCGGTGATATGGTCCCGGTTCCAGGGGTTGCGCGCCGCCGGCCAGGGCAGGTCGAAGGACGGCCCGCCATGGGCGAACTCATGCGTGGACAGCTTGCCCAGCAGCACCGCCCCGGATGCGTTCAGCTTCGTCACCGTGGTGGCGTCGAAGTCCGGCACGAAATCGGCGCGGGTGCGGGAATGGCCGGTCGTGCGGATGCCGGCGGTGCAATAGATGTCTTTCAGCGCATAGGGGATGCCGTGCAGCGGGCCGCGATAGCCCCCGTCCATGATTTCCTGTTCGGCCTCACGCGCCTGCGCCAATGCGTGCCCGGCGGTGACGGTCAGATAGGCGTTCAGTTGCGGGTTCAGATCGTCGATACGGTCGAGGAAATGCTTGGTCAGCTCAACCGGCGAAATCTCTTTCTGCTCGATCAGCTTCGAGGCTTCGGCGATGCTCAGAAAATGCGGTTCCGTTGACATCCAGGGGCCCCCTTTGTGGCGTGAGATGGCACGCTACACCGGGTAGCCGGGTGCTGTCAGTCGCGATCATCGTCGTAAAGGATGCGATTTGCGGCACCTTCGAGGTCCTCGAACTGCCCGGCGCGCAGCGACCAGAGGAACCAGCCCAGCCCGCCGCCACCCAGCACCAGACTGGCCGCGAGAAGATAGAGGATGACGGTCATCGGTTCTGTTCCCCGGAGTCTTGGCGACGGGCCGGAAATTTTGAGCTGTCGGCGGCGCCG
>CAIUPC010000804.1 GCA_903900905.1 uncultured Acetobacteraceae bacterium | reverse complement strand
TAGCCGCAGTCTTTGGCGGCGTTCCAGGCATCGAGGGTTTCGGTGATGGTGCCGCGCTGGTTGGGCTTGAGCAGCACGCAATTGGCGCTGCCCACGCTGGCGGCCTGGCGCACCCGGGCGGCGTCGCTGACCAGGAAATCGTCGCCGACAATCTGGACCCGATCGCCGACTTCGGCGGTAAAGGCGCGAAAACCTTCGGCGTCATCCTCGGCCAGGGGGTCCTCGATCGACAGGATGGGGTAGCGGGCGATCCAGCCGGTGAGCAGCTTGATCATCTCCTCGGTGCCGAGCTCCCGGTCCTCCAGCGCCAGCTTGTAGCGGCCGTTTTTGCCGAACTCGGAGGAAGCGATGTCGAGGGCAATGCCGACCTGTTCCCCGGGTCGGAAGCCGGCGCGTTCGATGGCGCGGACCAGGGTGTCGAGGGCCTGTTCGTTGGTGGAGAAAGCCGGCCACCAGCCGCCCTCATCGGCGACGCCTTGCAGGGTCCCGGCCTCTTTCATCAGCAGCCCAGCATGGCGATAGACCTCGGCGGTCCAGTCCAGGGCTTCGGCGAAATTGGCGGCGGCCGGGCACATGACCATGAAATCCTGGATATCGACCCGGCGGCCGGCATGGGCGCCGCCGCCGAAAATCTGGATTTGCGGCAGAGGGATCAGGGTGGCGTCATCGCCGCCGAGATAGCGATACAACGGCTGGCGCGCCGCCGCCGCCGCCGCGTGCAAGGCCGCCATCGACACCGACAGCACCGCATTGGCGCCGAGGCGGGATTTGTTGGGCGTGCCGTCGAGGTCGATCAGCACCCGGTCCAGCCCGGCCTGATCTTGGGCGTCCAGGCCAATCACCGCGCGGGCGATTTCGCTGTTCACATTGGCGACGGCGTCGGTGACGTCGTAGCCGCCGAAGGCCGTCCCGCCATCGCGGAGGTCCACTGCCTCCCCCGAGCCGGTTGAGGCCCCAGCAGGCGCGATGGCGCGGCCGACAGCGCCATTCTCCAGCATCACATCGGCTTCCACCGTCGGTCGGCCGCGGCTGTCCCAGACCCGGCGGCCGTGCACGAAGGCGATGGTGGTGTCGGTCATGGGCGCAACTCCTGGGTCCAGGCCTGACGGATGGCGTCAAGCCGATCTGGTGGGGTGGAGAGAAGGGCGGTGGCGACGCGGCGCACGCGGTCCTTGTCGGCTTCGTTGGTGATGTACTCCGCCGGGGACTTTCCATCCACCCGCGCCAGGAACAGGCCGGGGAGCAGATGCGCGGCACGGCGTTCGGTGTCGGCGGGCGCCTCCCAGGTGACGCCATCGGTGTAGGCGGCAACCATGGCGTCGAAGCAGGCGAGGAAGCCGTCCGTCGCGGCAGGGGTCCAGAGGCATTTCAGCAGCAGATGGTTCAGGCAGAAGGCGAGGTCAAAGGCCGGATCGCCCCACCAGGCGCATTCCGCGTCCAGAAAGACCGGGCCGGCGGGGCCGCGGAGGATGTTCTTGGGGCTGACATCGCCATGCACCAGCGCCCGCTTATTGGCCTGGGTGGTGGCGACCAGCGCGTGCAGGCGCGGCGCCAGCGCCGGATGGGCGCGGGCGGTGGCGACCAGATAGGGCTCCAGCCGGATGTCGTAGAAGATGGCATCGGTCGGAAAAGCCGCGGGGACCGATGGGTCCGCCGCCGTGGCCGCATGGATCCGCACCAGCGTATCCGCGACCCTGCCCGCGAAGGCCGGGTCGGCATGACCGTCGCGTAATTGCGCTTTCCAGAGCGGATGATCGTCCGCGGGGAGGAATTGCATGGCCAGCGCGCCGGCAACCTCGTCCTGACCGAGCAGCGCCGGGGTTGCACCCGGCACGGCGGCGGTGGCGCGTTGCATCCAGCGGGCTTCGTAGACATTGCGCTCCACCGGGGCGCGCCAGTCCGCTGCGACCCGGAGCTTCGCCAGCGCGCGTTTGATGCAGATGGGGCCGGTGGGGAGATCGATGCGCCAGATATCCGATGACACGCCGCCGGTCAGGCGTTCCCCGCTGGCTGAGCCGGCATCGAGCAGGTGCATGCGGCGCAAGGCGGCGAGGATCTCAGGCGGCGGGGTTTCGGTGTTCATGGTGCTCCCATGGGCCTCGTGGTCAAAAATCTGTCGTCCAATTGGCCTCGCGCCCTCACATCCCGTCATCCCCTGGCTCGTCCCCATAGGCGCTAACATAAGCGGCGACGGCTTCTCTTCCCCGTCATCTCCCGTGTTATCGGTCAACCCTGAAATCGGATTTTATTATCGTTTGGGCTTCCGCGTTGGTGGATCAATCGCGTCCGAACCCCTTTGGCAATTGGATGGAGGCGATGTCTTCGAGGT
>CAIUPC010000803.1 GCA_903900905.1 uncultured Acetobacteraceae bacterium | reverse complement strand
TGAACGCCGCGGCCGGGGAGACATGGGACGCGGTGGCGGTGCTGTAGGGAGGTGCGGACGGCAGCGGCAAAGCTCTCCCCCTCCCCTCACCACCGAACCGGTAAATTCAACAACCCCCGAAACGCCCAGCCGCCATTCCGCACCGGGACCGACCGATCCAACGCCATCCCCGGAAACCGCGCGAACAGCGCCGGCAGCGCCACATCCGCGATCATCGCGCGCGACGCCCAGGCACCAACGCAGTAATGCGGCCCCGCCCCAAACGCGATGCTCTTGGACGTATCACGGCCCGTGTCGAACCGGTCTGGATCGGCGAAAACCGCCTCATCCCGGTTCGCCGAACCAATCAGGAAGAACACCCGATCCTCCGGCGCGAGCGCGATCGCACCGCGCCGCCAGGGCTGCGCCACCCGGCGCGGCATCATGCCGATGGGGGAGATCCAGCGGGCATATTCCTCAAACACCTGCAGCCAGGACACCCCGCCCGCCAGCACCGCATCACGCTGATCGGGATGCGTCAGCAACGCCCAGACGCAGCCGGCGATGGCATCGCGCGGCTCGTTCTGCCCGCCGGAGATCGCCAGTTTTATGTTGGCGCGCAGATTTGCCCCCGGCATAGTGGCCGCGCGCATCAGGCCGATCATGCTGCGGTCCTCGGGGTCGGCAGGCTGCGACAGCCGGTCATCGATGGCAGCATCAATAGCGGCAGTGGCGGCATGGCAACGGGCCTCGACCGCGGGATTGCCGGCATAATTGGCGATGCCATCGATCATCGCCTGCGACCAGGCATCCAGGTCCTCAGCCCGGGCATTTGTCAGGCCGGTAATGTCTTTGAGGCACTCGCCCGAGAAGGGCAGCGCGAAGTCACGCCAAAGATCGCAGGCACCGGATTTCAGTAACGCATCTAACAGCCTGTCGGCATGGGCCTGAAAGCGGGCGGTCCAGTGGTCCCTGACGGTGCGGGGCGACAGGCCGGGAAAGATGATCTTGCGTTCGGCGGCATGCGCGCCGCCATCCCTGCGCATCATGTTGTGCCCCATCAGCCGGGTCATGAGACCACCGGGCTGGTCGGAGCTGAAGACCTCGATCAGCTTCTCAGAGGCCATGATGTCCTCATGCCGCGCCATCACCGTGCCATTGAGCTGGGGGATGAAGGCGATCGGGGCCTCGGCACGCAGGCGCGCAAGGGTTGGGTAGGGGTCGTCCCAGAAGGAATGAAGGTCGATATCGACGCGCGGTGCGGTGTTCATTTTTATGCTTTCCTCCCTGCTGATGGCCGCTCCCGATGACGATGCCGGACAACGCTTCGCTGCACAGTAGAACCTATGTTGTACTATCTCGTAAAATGAATGACGTACCGGCCATCGTTACCCGTCATGCCGACGCAGGTCGGCACCCACGCCTTTCTCCTGCCTCAGGCTGCAAAGTCGTGGATGCCGACCGGACCCTGTCCACGGACTTGATCCGTGGGTGGGCATGACGGCGTTGGGGCGCTGCCGGTGAGTCAATGTCAACACGGGCTGGTATTATAACCGTCCCGCAGCCTGGAAGATCCAACCATGCATACTCTGAAACTGACGCAAATCGGCAACTCGGTGGGGGTGATTCTGCCGCGTGAGGTTCTGGCCCGGCTCGGCGCCGTCAAGGGTGATACGCTCTATGCCATCGATCAACCGGACGGTCTTCGCCTGACGGTGGCCGATCCCGATTCCGCGGCGCAGATGGAGGTAGCGCGGCGGGTGATGAAAGACCGCCGGGCGGTGCTCCGCGAACTGGCGAAATGACACTCTGGCTATCATCGGCGCTGATTCTGGCAATTCATGATGAACAACTGACAGAGCATGGCCGCCGGCGAACTGCCGGACGCGGAATTTATCGCCTGGGTGCGCCTGTTCACCGCCCCGCTCTGACCCGCGGTGCGGTGTTCACGGCAGCAGCGCTTCCACCCGCTGCGGCGGGCGGCAAACAGCGGTCCCACGGGGGGAGACGACGATCGGCCGCTCCATCAGCACCGGATGCGCGGCCAGCGCGTCCAAAATCTGGTCATCGGTTTTGCCCGGATCATCCAGGCCGAGTTCGCCGAACAAGCTGCCCTTGCGGCGCAGGATCTGGCGCGGGGTCATGCCCATGGCCGTGAGCAGCCCCCGCATCTCCGCCCGGTTCGGCGGGTTTTTGAGGTATTCGACCACCCGCGGTTCCGCCCCGGCATCACGCAACAGGCCCAGCACCTTGCGGGAGGTGGCGCAGGCCGGGTTATGGTAAATCATGATCCCGGTGGATTTTTCCGGCATTGGTTCCTCCCAATGGAATAAAGCGCGACGGCGGCGGATTGAAAGCGCCCTATGTTCGTCCATCTACAGGTAACCACAAAAAGGGACGAGTCCATGTTTAAGACCATATCCAAAACCCTGCTGACACTTGGTCTGACAGGACTGCTCGCCGGGGCCGCCCTGGCGCAGACCACGCCACCCACCCGCATTCGCGGCACCATCGAGTCGCTGAACGACCGGACGCTGACGATCAAAAGCCGCGACGGGCAGACGCTGACGGTCACGTTGGCGGAGAATTTCACGGTCTCCACGGTCAAGAAGGTCGACCTGGCGACAGTCGCCGACGGCACCTATATCGGTACCGCCAGCCGGACCGAGGCCGGCGGCCAGCAGGCGATTGAAGTGCTGGTCTTCCCAGAAACCATGCGCGGCACCGGGGAGGGGCATTTCGCCTGGGACCTGGAACCCGGCAGCATGATGACCAATGGCACGGTGAAAGCCGCCGCCGCCAAGGGCGCCGGGAAGGAACTGACGATCGCGGTGAAGGACAGCAGCCAGACGGTGACAGTCCCGGCCAATGCGCCGGTCGTGACGCTGGCTCCGGCTGATAAGACGGACCTCAAAGCCGGTGCGCCGGTATTCCTGTCGGCCATGAAAAACGCCGAGGGCCAGTTCACCGCCGCCCGCGTGACCGTCGGCAAGGACGGGGTCGCCCCGCCGATGTAGCATCCTCCCCCGCTCCCGGTGCATGCTGCGCATAAACGGGAGCGGGGGGAGTCATGCGCGTCACCTGGACCGATCTGAGCGCGGCAGCCGAGGGCAGTGCGGTCGAGGTCACCGGCTATCCCATGGCCGCCGGCGGCGCGCGTCAGGCGCGGCGCTTCCTGCTGCTCCCGGAGGCCGCATGCTGCCCTGGGCACGCGCCACGGGATCCCTCCGGCGCGATTGAGGTCTTCGCGGACACGCCAATGACGCTGGGCAACAGCGCGCTGCGCCTGCGCGGGACCTGGCGGGCTGGTGAGGATGGGTGGCGTTACCAACTGCAAGACGCACAGCCGCTCGACACGCCGGGCTGGCGGGCGATCACCCGGCGCGGGCTGATGGCGGCCGGACCGCTGATGTGCCTCGCGGGTCCAGGATGCGCGGCTCCCGCCGATGGGGCGCGCGCCGAAGCGGTGATCGCGGCGGGTCGGCCAATAGACATCCACTCCCATGCCGGTGGGATCGCGAATTCCAACCGGATCCGGCAAGGCGCGGGCTATTCCGCCATCGCCGCGCCGATGCGCCAGGGCGGCATGGCGGCGATCTGCCTGGCGATGGTGTCCGATAGCCCGACCCATCATGTCGTGGATGGCCGCATCCGGCCCTACCGCAATCCCGCCGCCGGGGAACTCTATGCCTACGGCACCCTGGCCTTCGGCCGCATCCGGGCGCTGGTGGAGAGCGAAAACCTCCGCATCGTCGCGACCGCCGCCGATTTACGCGGGACCAGCCGCGCCGCCCCCGGTGTCATCATCGCCGCCGAGGGCGCCGATTTCCTGGAAGGCCGCCTCGAAAGGCTGGAGGAAGCCCATGCGCGCTGGACCTTGCGGCACCTGCAACTCACGCATTACCGGGTCAACGAACTCGGCGATATCCAGACCGAACCGCCGGAGCATGGCGGTCTGACCGATTTTGGCGCCGAGGTCATCCGCCAGTGCAACCGCACCGGTATCGTCGTGGATGTCGCGCATGGCACGTTGGACCTGGTGAAACGGGCGGCCGCGGTGACCACAAAGCCGCTGGTGCTCTCGCATACCTCCTTGAATAACCGCCCGGGCCCGACGAGCCGGCAGATCACGCCCGAGCATGCGAAGGTCATCGCGGGAACCGGCGGGGTGATCGGGGTCTGGCCGTCAGCCAGTATCTATCCCACGCTCACCGCGATGGCGGTGGGAATCGCGCGGCTGGTGGATGTCGTGGGCGTGGACCATGCCGGGCTGGGCAGCGACTTGCGCGGGCTTGTTGGCGGCACGGTGTTCGCCGATTACGACGCCCTGCCCGGCTTCACCGAGGCGCTGCTGCAGGCCGGGTTCACCGACCAGGATGCGGCGAAGATCCTGGGCGGCAACTACGCCCGCGTCTTCACCGCCAGCCTGGGCGGGTGACAACAAAAAAGGGCCGGGATTGCGCCCGGCCCTTCTTCGTTGGTTCGGCGGATTACTCCGCGGCTTCGATCCGCCGCTGTGAGTATTCCAGGTTGCGCGCATCGCGGCCCGCGGCGATCGCCCGCAGACGGTTCATCACCGCACCCGTGCCGGCCGGGATCAGACGCCCGACGAT
>CAIUPC010000802.1 GCA_903900905.1 uncultured Acetobacteraceae bacterium | reverse complement strand
TCTCACGGTGCAGGGGTTTTACCAGCGTGGTGTAACCTTCGGCTGATCGGCGTCTGACCATTCGTCATGCTGACCCACGGATCAAGTCCGTGGACAGGCTCCGGTCAGCATCCGCGCCTTCGGCGTTTGCACGGGGTGCGGCTTGCCGATGCTTCGGCTCGGGGATGGTGTGCTCGGCGTTGAAAGGCTGGGCCATGGCGCGTTCGTACCCAAGACCCACCTTCGCGCCAATCCGAAACGGACTCCGGCCGGGTTCAGAAGCCGATGAACAGCGTGTCCAGCGCCCGCGTGATGTCATCCCGCCGATGGGTGAGCGAGGCGACGGGCTGGCGGAGGAGGGAGCGGGGAATGGCGGCCAGTTCCTGGGTCATCAGGACGAACGAGCGGTCACCGATCTCGACGACCGGGTTCAGCTCGCGGACGGCTGGTGTGGTTTCCCGGGGCAGCAAGGGGATGACGACCCGCGTTGCCAAGCCGTCCAGCAACGGGGCCTGGACGTCGACGACGTAGGTGCCGCTTGCTCCGACGCCCGCGTAGACATCGAACCGCGCCATCAGAAACGGCGATAGGCGGCAAGTGTCGGGCCGCTGCTCTCGATCCGGTCGTTGTAGGCCTGCATGGCGTCCCGGTTTTCCTCCTGCCAGCGGGCACGGCGGATCGTGGCGACTGCTGCCAGAAGCCCGGCCTCGCAGACTTTGGAGATGTTGATATCGAGGCGCTTCGCCTCCGCAACCAGGTCAGAGGGGAGGGTGACGTTGGTTGGGCGGCGTGGGGCGCTTGGTGTGGGTTGGGGGTGTGGCTGGGTCATGAGGACTGCCTCAGTGTCTATGCGCATACGATATACGCACTGGGCGGGGGCCGCAATTGGATGCTGCTCGGATTTGGGGTTGGCGGGTTTCTTGGAAAGCGCGTCGAGCGGAGGTTCCAGTTACTATAATGCCGACTAGGCAGCAGGACCCGGAATTTTGCGTAAATCAAGATTTCCGCAA
Organism: uncultured Acetobacteraceae bacterium; assembly: GCA_903900905.1. Taxonomy (GTDB): domain Bacteria; phylum Pseudomonadota; class Alphaproteobacteria; order Acetobacterales; family Acetobacteraceae; genus Rhodopila. The sequence continues at coordinate 1,003 of CAIUPC010000802.1, read as the reverse complement.
GGTTGGCAGCCCCTTGATTGGATTGGGTTTTTCCTATGCAGAAATTTCGTGCATAGTAATGGCATGATCTACTGCTATGCAAGGGTATCCACGGACGGCCAGACCGTAGCGGCTCAGGTGGCGACGCCGACCGCCGCAGGAGCGGCGAAGGTGTTCCGCGAGGCTGCGAGCGGGGCGAAGACCGACCGCGCCCAGCTTTGCCGTGCGCTCTACCATCTCGAGGCCGGAGACGTGTTTCTGGTGGAGCGGCTTGACCGATTGGCGCGTTCGACCTTCGACCTGTTCGCCATCGTCAAGCAGATCGTGGACGCGGGCGGACAGTTCCGCTCGTTAGCCGAGCCGTGGCCCGACACATCGACCAGCACGGGCCGCTTGATGATCGCGGTGCTTGGCGGGTTGGCCGACGTGGAACGCGACTTGATCCGCACACACACCGCAGAAGGCCGGAGCCGTGCCAAGACACGCGGGCAGCACATGGGCCGACCGCCGAAGCTGACACCACAGCAGCAGGAGGAGGCTCGCAAGCGCCGCGCCGAGGGTGCTACGCTCAAGGAGTTGGCGGAGAGCTACAACGTGGGCAGAGCGATGATTTCGAGGCTATCGGCCACAGCTATAACGTAAGCAGAGGGCGCGACGTGCCATGACGGACCCCAACGAATGGAAACCGCTTAGCCCCGCCTTCACGGCAGCCCTTCGCAGATACGATCAAGCGGCCCGTGTGCGGGTTCTTGGAGCGCAGAGGCGCGACGCCATCACCGCCCCGCTGTTTCACTACACGGACCGGGGCGGTTTAAACGGCATCATCACCAACGGAGAATTTTGGTTCACGCACTATCAGCACCTCAACGACGACGAAGAAATCACGTTCGGCATGGAAGTCGCGAAAGCCGTCCTTGCTGAATCTGGCACGCGTTTTCCCAAGGCAAAAATTTTCTGCGATGTAGTCACCGACCTTTTTTCGTCAGACAACCTCGACAGCACTTTTGATTTTTACATCGGAAGT
>CAIUPC010000801.1 GCA_903900905.1 uncultured Acetobacteraceae bacterium | reverse complement strand
GGACAAGCCCGGGGATGACGCGGAAGAGAGGCCGTCACCGCTTATGTTAGCGCCCATGGGGCTTGTCCCGGGGACCAAGGTTTCCGCCGCTGCCACTGTGGTCCCCGGGACAAACCCGGGGATGGCGTTTTTTGGAGCCCAAGCCCGTCCAGCTAAAGGTATCGCGGCCATATCCGATACCCCTGTGTCCGGGGCCTTGAACCTAGGCCAGCGGCGCCGTCGTAACGGTTTGCAAGTCGGCCAGGGCCACCGCGACGATCCGCGCACCATCGGCGGTGCTCAGCATCAACAGGTCACCAGCCGTAAGCATATCGGATGCATCGGCGAAGTAATCGTCCGCGGCCACCGTCGCCAACGGATCCTTGCCGGCCTTGTAGTGCCACAGGGTAAAGCCGTTCGCGTAGCTGAGGACGGAGAGGTTACGAACCGCGAAAGCCATGGGATAGGTCCCTTCAGACAAAAAAAGACCGCCACCGGATGGTAGCGGCCTTCGAGGATTGCGGGAGGTATTGGGATTGTGCCGCTGGGCGTGGTTATCCCGTTGACAGGCCGGAGTTTAGGTTTGGGGATGGAAGCGTGTCAACGTAAATTTTCCTAAATAGGAAAATATTATGATACAATGCCCTTCACCCGCAGCGGCCATTCCAGCCGATCAAGGGCCTCTTTCCAAAGCTTCCAGTCGGTCCGTTCCATGGCGTGGGTTGGGTCCGGGGCTGTGCCGCGTTCCCCCCAGATGCGCAATATACGGGCATGTAACAGTTCGATGCGTCGTTGCCGGTAAAGGCCATCCAGGCTTTTTATGACGTCGTCGGGATCGCAGGGCCGGCCGATCTTCCCTTGATTGGCGGTGTATCGGGCGCCATCGCGGCGGGCGACGAGGGCCGCCATGGTCCACAACCATGCCTCTTCCGCCGAACGGAATGGCTGTACCCGCTCGCTCGTGGCGATCCGGGCGGGGCCGCGGGGTAAGGGTGCATTGAGGGTCATGTGAGGTTTGGTGGCCGGTACCATGGGTGTGTCTCCTGGTGCGAGATGGTTTCTGACCGAACGAACAAAGAACACTAAACCACAGGTTGCATACAATGGCAACATAAATGCATTATTTCCCATTCCATCCGGCGGGTTTTCCTATCATAATAGGCGGCATCTCCCGTTCGGATGGATCTCAGGGCATGAAGCACGAAGACGTCTGGCGCGCGCTCGACACGCTCGCGGCTGAATATGGGCTATCGGCGTCTGGCCTGGCGAAGCAGGCGGGCCTCGATCCCACGACGTTCAATGTCTCCAAACGCCGCATGCCCGACGGGCGGGCGCGCTGGCCGAGCACGGAGAGCGTGGCGAAAGTGCTGAACGCGACCGGTGCGTCGCTGGAGGCTTTCACGGCCCTGGTCTCTGGCGCGCGGGCCCTCACCAGTACCGCCCCGGCGCGTGGCGCGGTCCGCCGTGTCCCCCTCATCGGCCTGGCGCAGGCGGGGGGGGAGGGGTATTTCGACGACGGCGGCTATCCCGTTGGTGGCGGCTGGGACGAGGTCAGCCTGCCGGAGATTGGCGATCCCAATGCCTATGCGCTCGAAATCAGCGGCGATTCGATGGAACCGGTTTACCGCGATGGTGACATGGTGATCGTCTCGCCATCCTCGCCCATCCGGCGGGGGGACAGGGTCGTGGCGCGGACCCATGCGGGGGAGGTCATGGCCAAACAACTCACCCGCCGATCGGCGCGCCGGGTGGAGCTTAAAAGCCTCAATCCATTGCATCCGGATTACAGTTTCGACCTGACCGAGGTGGCCTGGGTGCACCGGATCATCTGGGTCAGCCAATAGCCGCGGGCCGCGCCGTTTCCCTCTTGCCCAGCGCGGGGGCAGCGGGCAATTTGCCGCCCATGAGCACAACAACCGAACTCCAGGTTCCGGCGATCGCCGGGGCCCCGTCCGCCGTCACCGCTGGTGGCGAAACCTTTGAACAGGCTCTGGTGCGTGCCCAGGCGGCGGCTCAGGCCAAGCGCTTCAATGAAGCCAGCGGCATCTGCAACGACGTTCTTGCCGCGTCTCCCGACCATCCGGCGGCTCTGGCGTTGCTGGGTATCATCGCGGCGATGGGCAACGATCCCGATCGGGGCGTCGAGCTGCTCAAGCGTGCGATCGAACTGCGTCCAGGCAATGCCAGCTGGTACGCGCATCTGAGTTCGCTTTGCCGGGCCACTTACCGGCTGGACGATGCGCTTGCCGCCGGACAAGAATCGGTTCGGCTGGACCCGAACAACGCAGAGCACCTCGTCAACCTGTCCCTGATCTTCACCGATGCCGATGACACGGAAAAGGCGATCGCCTGCTTATTGCGGGCCCTGGGGCTGAACCATGACCATGCCGACGGTCATCTGGCGCTGGCGCAAATCCTGCTGGCGAACGGGGATTTCGAAGCCGGCTGGATGGAGTACGAGTGGCGCAATCTGACCGAGGCGGGCAAGGCGACGATGCCGGCCATGACCTCGGCGCCCTGGAATGGCATGCACATCCCCGCCGGCCGCCTGCTGCTGGTGGGCGATCAGGGCTATGGCGATACGATCCAGTTCGCCCGCTATATCGGGATGGCGGCGGAGCGGGTGCAGGAAGTGGTGCTGGGATGCAGCGCCGAGATGGGGCCGTTGCTGGAGAATATCCCCGGCGTCACACAATATTGCAGCCGTTGGAACGACGTGCCGGGCCATGCGGCGCATTGCCGCCTGTCCAGCCTGCCGTATCTGTTTGGAACCCGCCCGGACACGATCCCGGCCCAGGTGCCCTACCTGAAAGCGAACCCGGAGCGGATCGCGGCCTGGGGTGCCAGGTTAGACGCGATGCTGCCGGCCGGCGTGCGCCGTATCGGGCTGGCCTGGACCGGCCGCCCAACGCATCCGAATGACCGCCGCCGCTCGGTGCCGCTGTCTCGGTTGCTGCCTCTGGCAGATGCCGGGACAGCGGTGTTCGTGTCGCTGCAGAAGCCCATGCCAGCCGGCGATCTGGCGACGCTGGCCAGTTTCCCGGGCATGACCGATCTGTCGCATGAGCTGACCGACTTCGGTGAAACCGCGGCGCTGATCGAGAATCTCGACATGATCATAACGGTCGACACCTCAATGGGCCATTTGGCCGGCGCATTGGGCAAGCCGGTCTGGATCATGATCCCGAAAGCGGCGGATTGGCGTTGGATGCTCAATCGGTCCGACACGCCCTGGTACCCGTCGGCCCGCCTGTTCCGGCAGGAGCGTCCTGGTACCTGGGATCAGGTGCTGCTCGATGTGCGGACCGCGCTGGTCGCGGAACTGGCGCCGGCGAGCGCGCCGTCGGTCATGGAAGCCCCGATCATGGACGTACCGGGCATGGAAGAGCCGGTTGTTGCGACGGTGGCGGAACCCGCCAATGTCTCAGCCCCGGCGGCGGCACCCGCACGGTCCAGCCGGTCTCGCAAAGCTGATCGCGATACCAAAGCCGGGTGAATGGCATCGACCTCGCCGCTGAACTGAACGAGCAGGGTTACGCGACCCGTACCTTGCTCGATTCCGCCGCTTGCGAGGCGTTGGCAGGGCTTTACGATTCCACCGATCCTTTCAGAAAGCGGATCGTGATGGAACGGCATGGCTACGGCCAAGGTGAATACAAATACTTCGCCTACCCGCTACCAGAGATCGTGGCCCGATTGCGGGAGCAGCTGTATCCGCCGCTGGCGGTCATCGCCAACGCGTGGCGGCGGAATCTGGGGCAGGAAGGCACCTTCCCCGACACCCATGCCGAATATCTGGCGCGCTGCCACGAAGCCGGACAGACCCGCCCAACGCCGCTGCTGCTGCGCTACGCCGCCGGTGGCTTCAACTGCCTGCATCAGGATTTGTATGGGGAGCATGTGTTTCCCCTGCAACTCGCG
>CAIUPC010000800.1 GCA_903900905.1 uncultured Acetobacteraceae bacterium | reverse complement strand
TTCACCCCTCCCCCCGGCCCCCTCCCGCAAGGGGAGGGGGAGAAGAGCCGCCGCCCCCCCTCAATCAAACAGCGTCGCCAACCGCGCCTTGATCTGATCCGCGATGTACAGCGCCACCGCCTGGATCGTCGAAGTCGGGTTCACCCCGCCGCCGGTCACCCAGACGCTGCCATCGACGATGAACAGGTTCTTCACGTCGTGGCTGCGGCCCCATTCGTTCACCACCGACCGCTCCGGATCCGTCCCCATCCGCGCCGTGCCCAGCAGATGCCCGGGGCTATTGAGGATGGTGCGCGAGGTATAAAGGTCCTTCGCCCCCGCCGCGTGCAGGATGTCGGTGGCGCGGGCGATCCCGTGCTCCATCATCCGCCGCGTGTTCTCGCTCAACGTATAATCGATCCGCGCGCCCGGGATGCCGTGACTGTCCTTCAGCACGGGGTCGAGCGTGACTCGGTTGTGTTCCTCCGGCAGGTCCTCACACGCCACGCCGACTTGTAGCCGGTGGTAGAGTTTCTCCCGATAGGCCTTGTGATGCGCCTTGCCCCAGGGCAGGTGGCCGACAGCGGCACTGGTCAGGGCCTCATTCACGATCCCGGTGCCGCGGGCGAATTGCAGCGTATAGCCGCGCACGAAATCCCGGCTGGGGTCGGTTTCGTAGAACTGCTTGCTCCAGAGGGAGGTCATTGGCGCGTGGTCGCCGTCCACGGCCTCATCGATATAGCCGCGCACCTGCGGCCAGGGATGCAGCATCAGATTGCGCCCGACCATGCCGCTGGAATTGGCCAGACCATTGGGGAAACGCCCGGACGCGGAGTTCAGCAGCAGCCGCGGCGTGCCAATCCCGTTGGCGGCGAGGATAACCATCTCCGCCGGCTGGAAGCGTTCGACGCCCTCGGCATCGTAATAGATCGCGCCGGTGGCCATGCCCTGGGCATTGGTGGTGATTTCGCGCACCCGGCAGCGGCTGCGTAGCTCAACGCCGGCGCGGATGGCTTGCGGCCAATAGGTGATATCGACGCTGCCCTTCGCGCCCTGGGAGCAGCCGGGCGTGCAATGGCCGAGGTTGATGCAGGCAGCCCGGCCTTCGTATTCCTGGGAGGCGACGGTGACGTCGCTCGGCCACCAGTGCCAGCCCAGCTTGTTCATCGCCTGCCCGTATTTCGTCCCCGTCCTGCCCAGGCCGATCGGTGGCATCGGCGGATGGCGGGGCGGCACGCCGGGGTCGCCCGGCAGGCCCGAGACACCCATCATCTTGTCATTCTCGGCGAAGTATTTCTCCAGCGCCCAGTAATCGATGGGCCAGTCATCGGCCACGCCATCCAGCGACTTCACCTTGAAGTCCGACGGATGCATGCGCGGCCAATGCGCGGTGTAGAGGATGGTCCCGCCGCCAACGCCGTTGAAATTGGCGACCTTCATCAGCGAATTGTCGTCGTTGATGGGGTAGTCCGTCTCGCGCGCCCTTCGGTTGGGGCTGATGTCGAAATCGGTGTAGCGCCGCGCCTCCCAATCCCGGCCGTTGCTCGGGAAATCGGTGGGCTTCATCCAGTCGCCCTGTTCCAGGCAGAGGATGCGCATTTTGGTATCGGCCAGGCTCCAGGCCACGGCCGCGCCGGAGGCGCCGGAGCCGATGATCAGGACATCGACCATTTCGTTATCGGCCATCTTCAAGCCCTCCTGTCATCTCGCCAGAACGGCGCACGGGTGCGGACGACGTCGAGCAGCGACCAGTCGCCTTGATCGAGTGTACGGCCCTTGGGGAATGGCGCCCCTGGTTCCTGCCCCAGCGACCGCACCACCCGGTCATCCCGGTAGTAGCATTGCAGCACCACCCGCCCGAGGATGGTGGAGGCCCGGCTTTCCCGCGCCAGGAACGCAACGACCAGCGCTTCCGCCTGGTCGTCATCTGTGACCGCGGCCAAGGCCCCGCCGGCCATCGCGTTCAGCGCGGCCAGGGCGGCCCGCACATCCGCCAGATCGCGCCCGACCGTTGCCACCATATCGGCCACGATCATGGGATCCCCGGCCGACGGCACGTTGTAGTCGCTATCAGCCGGGACCATGACCCCGGCGGCGCGGGTCAGGTCCTGGATTTCCTCAGCCGTCAGGCCCGGCGGCGTATCGTTTGGCATGCTTGCCTCGTTGATCAGGACGGTACGGCCACACGGCATGGCCGCACGCATTCCCCCTCTCAGCGGTGTATCGTGCAAGGCGCCGGAGTCAACCGCCGCTCATACCTTGGCGGTCAGCCGATCGAGACGAAGCCGCTGGCGATCGTCGGTGAGGCGGGCGGCGGCGAGGTAAACCACCGCCACCGCCGCCAGACCGCTGCCGCCCGACAGCAGAAACATCAGCAAAATCTGGTATTTCGCGGCCTCCAGCGGGTCCATCCCGGCCAGGATCTGCCCGGTCATGATCCCCGGCAACGTGATGATCCCCGCCGCCGACATCTGGTTAATAATCGGCAGCAAGGCCCGCCGCACCGAGGTCCGCACCAGCCCGCGCATCGCCCGCTGGAAGGTATGGCCGAGCATCAGATGCGCCTCGATCGCCGCCTTCTCCCGCACCACGCCGCCCAGCAGGGAATCCAGTGCCAGACTCGCCCCGTTTAGCACATTGCCGAGGATGATCCCGGCCAGCGGCACCGCGTAATGCGCGTCGTACCAAGGCGAGGGCCGGATCGCAGTCGTCAGCGCCAGGATCGCGGTCAGGAAGGTCGCCAGGCTGACCGAGGTCGCGCCCACGATATAATTCCCGAACCGCCCCAGCCGCTGCTCCGGGCGGGAAGCGACCTCCGTCCCCGCGATCGCGACCATCACCAGGATCAAGGCCAACGTGACCACAGGCGAGGCAATAGCGAACACCGCCCGCAGCACGAAGCCGATCAGCACCAGCTGCACCACCATCCGCGTGGCGGCCAAAGCGAGTTGCCAGTGCAGCCGCAACCGCAGCAGCACCGACAGAACGGCATCCAGCACAATCAGCACCGCCGCGATCCCAATATCAAACGGCGACAACAAGATCGGCGTCATACCAGCTTCCGATCGATCATGCGCAGGTGGCGGGAGGCAAAGCGCGCCGCCTGGTCCTCGCTATGGGTGACCAGCAGGATGCTGACGCCAGCGGCCCGCTGCGCCCGCAGCAAGCCCTCCACCAGCAGCGTGTTATCCGCGTCCAGCGCCCCGGTCGGCTCGTCCAGCAGCAGCGCTTTCGGGCGCAGGCACAAGGCGCGGATCAGGCCGAGGCGCTGACGCTCCCCCGAAGACAGCCGCAAAACCGGCCCACCGAACAGCGCAAGGTCCAGCCCCAGAAGCGGCGCCATCGCCCGGGCTGCGGGCAAATCGCTGAAATGCGGGGCGACGGATTCGTCCCACCAGCCGGGTTCTGCCGGGTTGTAGACCACCTGCCGCCGCCAGTCCGGGGCCGGCATGCCACTGCGCGGCGCCCCATCCAGAAACACCTCCCCCGTATTCGGGTCGAGGTCGGCCAGCATCCGCAAAAACAGGCTCTTGCCGGAGCCCGAAGCGCCGGTGATGGCGACGCAGTCCCCGGCGTTGACGGAGAGATCGAACGGGCCGGCCAGCGGGCTGCGGAGCGCGGCGATGCGGAGCCTGGGGATTGCCGCCATGGGCGATAAATTTGGGGGCGAGGACGTCAAATCACGTCACCCCCGGGCTTGTCC
>CAIUPC010000799.1 GCA_903900905.1 uncultured Acetobacteraceae bacterium | reverse complement strand
TGCGCGGTCCTTCTGTTTTCAGCTGGCGCCGCCAATGCGCAGGCATTTCTCGGTTCCGGCTCAACCTTTTGCTACCCGGTCTTAACGGCCTGGGCGGCCGCGTACGAAAAGGCAACGGGGGTCCAGCTTACGTATCAGCCGATCGGTTCGGCGGCGGGCATTACTGAGATTCGGCATGAGGTGGTGGATTTCGCAATCTCCGAGGCCCCGCTGGACGATGCGACCCTGCTACGGGACGGGCTGACGCAATTCCCCTTGGTCCTCGGCGCGGTCGTTCCCGTGGTTAACCTTGACGGTATCGCCCCGGGCCGGTTGCGTCTGACCGGGCCGGTTCTGGCCGATATTTTCCTGGGTAAAATCCGCAAATGGAACGACCCGGCGGTCGTGGCGCTGAATCCAGGCCTGAACCTGCCGGACCAGACAATCATGGTTGTGCATCGTTCCGATGGGTCTGGAACCACATTCATCTGGTCCGAATACCTGTCCAGCGTCAGCAACGAATGGAAAATCAAAGTCGGCAACGCCACATCACTGTCTTGGCCAACCGGATTTGGCGGCAAGGGCAATGGCGGTGTCGCCGAAAAGATCGTGCGGCTTTCCGGATCGATCGGTTACATCGACTATACCTATGCGATGCGGCGTCACCTCTCTTATGCCGTCCTGCGCAACCAGGCCGGCAATTTCGTGGCGCCCAACCCCCATAGCATGGCCGCGGCCACCGAGGGCCTGGATTGGCGCAAGAACCAGAATTTCAACGTGATCCTGAACAATGCGCCGCAATCGGACGCCTACCCGATCATGGCGATATCCTTCGCGATCCTGCGCAAATACCCGCATGACATCGGACGCACGCATGAGCTGCTGAAATTCTTCTCCTGGATTTACGAAAACGGCCGTAATACCGCGAGCACGGAACAATATCTGCCGCTGCCGCCACCGCTTGTGCAACAAATCAAAGACTATTGGCTGGCGGAGAAAATTCAGACCGGCATGATCAGCCATGTGGTCGCGGCGGCGCCCTGAACACACGCCGGTTGCCCCGCCCGCCATCCAATGCCACCCTCCCCCGACCAATCTGAGGGGAGCAAACACATGGCGCGCATGACCGGTGGAGAAGCCATTGTCGACGGGCTGCTGAAACACGACATCGACACCGTGTTCGGCCTGCCAGGGGTGCAGGTTTACGGCCTGTTCGACGCCTTCGCCCGCAATGCCAACCGGCTGCGGCTGATCAATGCCCGCCATGAGCAGACCACGGCCTATATGGCGCTCGGCTATGCCTATTCGACCGGCCGCCCCTCCGCCTATGCGGTCGTGCCCGGCCCCGGCGTGCTCAACACCACCGCCGCGCTCGCCACCGCCTGGGGGGTGAATGCCAAGGTTCTCTGCCTCACCGGCCAGGTCCCCAGTGAGCTTATCGGCCGCCTGCGCGGGGCTTTGCACGAACTGCCCGATCAGCTCGCCACCCTGCGCACCTTGCTCAAATACGCGGATCGGATCGAGCATCCGAGCCAGGCGCCGTATCTGGTTGCGCGGGCGTTTCAGGAAATGCAGTCCGGCCGCCCCGGTCCAGTGGCGCTCGAAATGCCCTGGGAACAATTCCACACCGCGGCCGAGGTGACATCGCACGATCCCCTGCCTTTGGCGCCAAACCCGGTTCCGGACCCGGCCAAGATCGAGGCCCTCGCCAAATTGCTCGACGCAGCCTCCAACCCCATGATCTGGGTCGGCGGCGGGGCGCAGGACGCGGGGCCGGAGATCCTGGCGCTCGCCGAACGCACCGGCGCGCCGGTCGTGGCCTTCCGCACCGGCCGCGGGGTGGTCGATGACCGCCACCCGCAAAGCCTCAGCATCGCCGCCGCCTATCGGCTCTGGCCGGAGACCGACCTGATCGTTGCTTTTGGCACGCGATTGGAGGTGCCAACGATGCGCTGGGGCAAGGCCCCGGACGGGCTGAAAATCGCCCGCATCGACATCGATCCGGCCGAGATGCGCCGCCTCAAGGTCGATATCGGCATCGTCGCCGACACCGCGGACGCCGCCGCGGCGCTGACACCGCTGGTCGCCGCCCGGAACAACCCGGCCCGCGCCGCCACCATCGCCCAGGCCAAGGCCGCCGCGCTGGAGGATATCCAAAGCGTGCAGCCGCAAATGTCCTATGTGAACGCAATCCGCGAGATGCTGCCGGAGAACGGTATCCTCTGCGACGAAATGACCCAGGTTGGCTACGTGTCCTGGTTCGGTTTTCCGTTCTATGAGCCGCGGTCGCTGGTGACCTCGGGTTTCTCCGGCACGCTCGGCGCCGGTTTCCCGACCGCGCTGGGGGTCAAGGTGGCGCATCCGGACCGTCCGGTGGTGGCACTGACCGGCGATGGCGGCTTCCTGTTCGGCGGTGCGGAGCTGGCGACGGCCGTTCAGCATGGCATCAATCTGGTCACGATCCTGTTCAATAACAGCGCCTATGGCAATGTTCTGCGCGACCAGCGGCGGATGTTCGATGGCCGCGGCTCGGGCTCGGAGCTGCGCAATCCCGATTTCCAGATGTTCGCCAAAAGCTTCGGCGTGCAATCCTGGAAAGTCACCGATGCCGCTGGGTTGAAGGTCGCGTTGAAGGAGGCGCTGGCCGCCAACGCCCCGGCGTTGATCGAGGTGATGACCGATATCTCCAAAGAAACCGCCCCCTGGCGCTTCATCGCCCCCGGCCGGGGTTAACGATGGCGGCTGGCTTCAACGGATTCCGGCCCGCGGCGTTCACCTTCCTGCGCGGGCTGGCGGCGAACAACGACCGGACCTGGTTCACCGACCACAAGGCGGCGTACGAACGCGATGTTCTGGCGCCGTTTCACCTCCTGCTGGCGGATATCATCTCAGCCCTGGCCGAGCGGACCATTCCGCTCGGCGGCGATCCGAAGAAGGCGATCTTCCGGATCTACCGCGATGTACGTTTCAGCAAAGAAAAACTGCCGTACAAGACCCATGCCGGCGCGGTCCTGACACGGGATGGCGTCAAAGGCGCGGCGGGCCTGCTCTATGTTCATATCGACCTCGACCGTTGCTTCCTGGCCGCCGGCTTCCACGCGCCCGACCGGGAGCAACTGGGTGCCATCCGGGAGGCGATCTATATCGATCCCCCGCGGTTTGAGACGATCCGCGCCGGGCTCGCTGCCGCTGGTTTGGTACTGGATACCAGCGAGACCCTCAGCCGCATGCCGCGCGGCTATGAGGAGGCGCAGGACCTGTCTGTCGCCGATGCGATCCGGCTGAAACGTTTCGTGGTGCGGCGTCCGCTGACCAACGAAACCGTCTTCAGCCGCGATCTGATCGACGCCTGCGTGACCTTCGCTGAAGAGACCGAGGCACTGCTGCGCTTCGGCTGGCAGGCGCTGACCGTTCTGGACCCGACGGCGTTACGGTGATGGCACGGTATGCCAAGTGGGTGGCAGACGCGGCTTCAAACCACGTCAGCGCGGGTCTTGAAACCAGGTCATCCGCGGCCTTGAAATCACGTCGTTCACGGGCCTGAAATCACGTCATCGACGAACTTGGGATCACGTCGTTCGCGGGCGAAAAAACCGTCATCCCCGGGCTTGTCCCGGGGACCAAGGTTTCCAACAGTGCCGCGATTGGTCCCCGGGACGAGCCCGGGGATGACGG
>CAIUPC010000798.1 GCA_903900905.1 uncultured Acetobacteraceae bacterium | reverse complement strand
GGGACCAATCGCGGCACAAGCGGAAACCTTGGTCCCCGGAACAAGTCCGGGGATGACGCTGAGGGTTCGACTGAGGCGCACGTCGATCCAAATGCAATCACCCTGAGAGAAATTCGTGGTTGCCGACCGCCGTCGGCATGACGCGGTTCAGGCGCATGTGCCGTAACTGAAACAGCTGGTCTTGGGTGTCGCCTTGGCGGACCAACAATAGCCGCGCTGCGTCCGCTAAAAATCCAGGTCCGCGTAATGCTTCGGCGCGGTCATGCCGGGCAGCTGATCCTGCAGCAACGCCCGGAAGCAGGGGCGGCATTTCACCCGGGCGTACCATTCCTTCGCCGCCGGTGACAGCGACCAGTCCACGTCGCCGATAAAATCGAGCGAGGAAAACTGCGCCGCGGCCGCGAAATCCGCCAAGGACAGGTCATTCCCGGCCAGCCATTGCCGCCGTTCCGCGAGCCATCCGACGTATTCGAGGTGATAGCGCAGCGCGACATAGCCCATCCGGATCGCCGAAGGGTCAGGATTCCCCCGCCCGGCCAGGCGGCGCATATGCTTTTCACCCAGGAGGTTCTGGGTCACCTCATGCGCGAATTTGCCATCGAACCAGGCGGTCAGGCGGCGCACCTCCACCCGTTCGGCCAAAGTGTGACCCATGAGCGGGATGTCGGGATAGGCTTCCTCCAGATACTCGCAGATGACCTGCGAATCCGGCACCACGACGCCGTTATCCTCTTTCAGCGTTGGGACCGTGCCGGCGGGGTTGAGGTCGAGGTATCCCTCCCGGCGTTCCCAGGTCTTTTCCAGCCGCAATTCGAACGGCAGGCGCTTTTCCGCCAGCATCAGACGGACCTTGCGAGCGTAGGGCGACAACGGAAGGTGATACAAAGTGCGCATAGACGTGCTTATCGCATTCTCATCCGCGCCGTGCAAAACCGCATCGATGCAAAACCATCTTCTTCACTGTGTCTCCCGCCGACCGCCACCGGCCCGGTAATGGCGTAAATAGAGCGGCACCTCCATCTCGACCGGTGTCGCGACGATCCCCAGATCAGCCAGGCCCGGCATGCCCGGGGTGACGACATTGTCGCGCTGCAGGAGCAGGAGCTGGTCACGGGTCAGCAACTGGCCGGGCAGCTTCTCCAGAATCGACGCCTGGAACCGTACCAGCCCCATCGGCAGGTCGATCATCCAGCGGTCGCGCCCGATTTCCTTGAGGATATAGGCCAGAATTTCCCGAAACCGCCAAACCCGCGGGCCGCCCAGTTCGAACACGCCGCCGACGGCATCCGGACGGGTCAGCGCGGCCATGACCGCATCGGCGACGTCACCGACATAGACCGGCTGCATCCTGGTATCGCCGGCGATGACCGGCATGAACGGCAGCAGGCGCCCGATCCCGGCGAAGCGATTGAAAAAATTATCTTCCGGCCCGAACACCACCGAGGGGCGCAGAATGACGGCCCCAGGAAAGGCCTGGCGCACCGCCAGTTCGCCAGCCGCTTTGGTCACCGCATAGCGACTCGGGCTCGCCGGATCGGCCCCAATCGCCGATAGATGCACGAGTGCCCGTGAACCCGCCTCCGCGGCCAGCCGGGCGACCCGTCCCGCGCCGTCGGCCTGCACCGCCTGAAAGCTGGCGCCGGCGTTTTCGGCCAGGATGCCGACGAGGTTAATGACCACCTCGGCACCCGTCACCGCGAGACGAACCGCGGCCTCATCATTGATCGAAGCGGCCAGCGGGATGATCTGGCCGACATCACCCATGGGTTTGAGGAAACGGGCTGCCTCGGGATCGCGCACCGCGACCCGGACGGCATAGCCGCATTGCGCCAGACGCTTAACGACATAGCGGCCGATAAAACCCGAACCGCCGAAAACTGTCGCAATTCCATGCGTGACCATCGGCATAAACTCCCGCTCTATCGTTCGCCCGACCTTTTCCCACTGCGCGGGTGGCTTAGCCATCGGAAATATTGCCGTCACATCTCCAACAGCGGTTGACGCCCACCCCGCCGGCGGTTACATCGCGGCCCCTACCCGACGCGGTACGCCGCGGAATGCTCCTGTTGCCCAGGTGGCGGAATTGGTAGACGCGCAGGTTTCAGGTACCTGTGGCCGCAAGGTCGTGGAGGTTCGAGTCCTCTCCTGGGCACCAACACAATGAGCACGGTAATTTTCATGGCAAACGCGACGATCCACCTGCACCGGCACGACCTGCCGGACGGTCTGTCTCTCGGCCCCGTCGTAGCGGTCGATACGGAGACGATGGGCCTGCGCCCGCACCGCGACCGTCTGTGTCTGGTGCAGCTGTCCGGCGGCGACGGGCAGGCGCATCTGGTGCAACTGATCCCCCCGCATCTCGGCGGACGCGGCTTCGATTGCCCGAACCTCGCGCGGATGATGGCCGATCCGGATGTGGTTAAGTTGATGCATTTTGGGCGGTTTGATGTCGCGGTGCTGCAGCACAGCCTCAACATCACCGTCGCCCCGGTTCGCTGCACCAAGATCGCCGCCAAGCTCATCCGCACCTTCACCGATCGGCATGGGCTGAAGGATCTCTGCAAAGAATTGCTCGGCGTCGATCTGTCCAAGCAGCAGCAGACCTCCGACTGGGGCGCGGTGGAGCTGACGTCGGAGCAGCTGACATACGCCGCCTCCGACGTGCTCTATCTGCACCGCCTGTGGGAAAAGCTGGACGCGCTGCTGGTCCGGGAAGGCCGGCGCGAACTGGCAGAAGAATGTTTTCGGTTCCTTCCCACACGGGGACGGTTGGATCTGTTGGGGTATGAGGACCCTGACCTTTTCGCTCATTGAGCCATAGGGCCCGCTCGTGCCGGCCTGTAACCTTTCGACATGCGTGATTCGTTGACCCTCCGCCCTGCGTAGGGCCATAGAGGTGCGCACAGTTCAGAGTGGAATCGCATTGCCCCAGGACGCCATCACGACCAGCGAACCAGATACCGATCTTGCGGTGGCGCGGCATGTGCTGGAGACGGAGGCGTTTGGCCTGCAGGCCCTCGCCGATAGCCTGGATGCAAGGTTTGGCGAGGCGGTCGACCATCTGGCCTCTGCCTCGGGGCGGATCGTGGTGACCGGGATGGGCAAGTCCGGCCATGTCGGGCGCAAGATCGCGGCGACGCTGGCCTCGACCGGTGCGCCGGCCTTGTTTGTTCACCCCGCGGAGGCATCGCACGGCGATCTCGGCATGATCGTGCCGGGTGACGCCGTGCTGGCGCTGTCGAATTCGGGGGAGACGGCGGAGTTAGCCGATTTGGTGCGGCATTGCCGGCGGTTTGGTTTGCCGTTGGTGGCGATCACCGCACGGGCCCAGTCGGCTTTGGCGCAAGCCGCGGATGTGGCGATCCTGCTGCCCGACGCGGCGGAGGCCTGCCCGATGGGCCTGGCACCGATGACCTCCACCACCATGCAAATGGCGTTGGGCGATGCGCTGGCGGTGGCTTTACTGACGCGCCGCGGTTTCACGGCGCAGGATTTTCGTCAGTTTCATCCCGGCGGGCGGCTCGGCCAGAGGCTGCGCAAGGTGCGCGATGTCATGCACCAGGGTGAGGCGATGCCGCTGACCACGCCTGACATGCGCATGGACAAGGCGTTGGTGCTGATGACGGCCAAGCGGTTTGGCTGCCTGGGCGTGACGGGTCAGAATGGCGCGTTGATTGGCATCGTCACGGACGGCGACCTGCGCCGGGCGATGAATGCTGATCTGCTGACGCGTGCTGTTGGGGACATCATGACCGCGACCCCGCGCACGATCGGCCCGGATGCCCTGGCGGATGACGCCTTGCATATCATGAACGCGCGGGAGCGGCCGGTGACGGCCTTGTTCGTCGTGGGTCCCGGCACCATTCCGGAGGGCATCCTGCATATCCATGACCTGTTGCGATCTGGGCAGGCATGAAGCTGCTGCGCTCCGCCCCGCCTAATCCCGCCACACGCCCGATATCCCAGCGCGCCGATGGCAGCTTGCGTGAACATCTGCCCACGACCGGTATGCCGCGCGCGCACCCGCCCGCCGCATCGCGCTGGTTCGCACGGCGGCGGCTGGTGATTATTCTGACCAAGTGGTTGTTGCCGCTGGGTGCGGCGGCCTTGTTGGCCATGATCGCGTTCTGGTCGGAGTTCGACCATGCGCCGGACAAAGCCCGGTTTACAATTGGCAGCGTGTCGGGCGATATCGATGGCGCCCGTTTGAAGGATGCCAGGTATCACGGTGTCGATGAAAAAGGGCAGCCCTATACGATCACGGCCGCCTATGCGCGGCAATTGGACGGGGACCGGATGGAACTGTCTGAGCCCAAGGGCGATCTGACTCAGGAAAGCGGCACCTGGCTGATGCTGAAGGCCCGGCATGGGCGGTTTGAACAAAAGACCAACCAGCTGGAACTATGGGAAGAGGTCTCATTGTACAGGGATGACGGCACGACCTTGACGACCGCACGCGCGGCGGTCGACATCAAGGCAGGCACCGCCCGCGGCACGGAACCCGTCCATGTCGAGGGCCCGTTCGGCCGCCTGGATGCGCAGGGGTTTACCCTGACGGAGAAAGGGAGCGCGATCAGCTTCCTCGGGGAAACCCATGTTGTTTTGGATGGTACAGCGCCATGATCGACAGGTTCTCATGATCGGCCAGTTCAGAGGCGTGTTGCTGGGTACCGTGCTGCTGGCCCCGCTTGCGGCCACCGCCCAGCCCATCGACCTGTCACGCGGCGGGGCGGTCGACATCACCGCGCGCGATGGCATTGACTGGCGGCAATCGGAGCAGATGGTCGTTGCCCGCGGCAATGCCCGTGCGACGCGCGGCAATGTCACCGTCACAGCCGACACTCTGACCGCGTGGTACCGAAAAAAGGGCACCGGTGCGACGACGGGTGCCACCACTGGTGCGACGACTGGTCCACCGGGGTTGCCGGATGCGGGTGAGACCGAGATCTATAAACTCCAGGCCGCCGGCAACGTGCGGGTCGTCACGCCGACCGATCAGGTGCAAGGCGATCTGGCGGTTTACCAAATCGATCAGGCCGTCCTGGTGATGACCGGGCGGGATCTGCGCCTGACAACGCCAACCCAGTCGCTGACCGCGCGCGATTCGCTGGAATACTGGTCCCAGAAGCACATGGCCGTGGCGCGCGGGGCGGCGAATGCGGTGACCAATGATGCACGCAGTATCTCGGCTGATACGCTCGTCGCTTATACGTCGGACAGTGGCGAACCCGGTGCCGCACCCCGGCCCCAGACGCAGCCCAAATCTGGCCTCGATCCCAGCGGCGCATCGGGGAAGTTGCAAAAGGTGGAGGCATTCGGCAACGTCTCCATCCGGACACCAACGGATACCGTGACCGGAGATCGTGGCATCTATGTGCCGGAGACGGGCATGGCCCGGCTGATGGGTCAGGTCCGGATTACGCGGGGCCAGAACCAGCTGAACGGATCAGAGGCCGATGTTAATCTCAAGACCGGCATCGCCCAGCTTCTGGCGGGCACGACCGGCCGGGTGCAAGGGCTGGTTATTCCGAGCGACCCATCCAACCAGGCCCTGACCACGGGGCCCGACGGCAAGGAGAGGACGACGCGATGACCGCCCCGCCCAACAACAGCGCGGGCCCCCCTGCCCTGAAGGTGCTGCCCGGCAGCGGCGGGCTGATCGCGCGCGGTATCGGCAAGACCTACAAAAAGCGCCCGGTCGTTCGCAACGTCTCCATCAACGTCCGGCGCGGCGAAGCGGTGGGCCTGCTGGGTCCCAACGGGGCGGGCAAGACCACCACGTTCTATATGATTGTCGGATTGATCAAGCCCGATACCGGGGGGATCATCCTGGACGGTGCCGACATCACGACCATGCCGATGTACCGCCGCGCGCGCCTGGGGATCGGCTATCTGCCGCAGGAAGCCAGCGTTTTCCGGGGCCTGACCGTCGAACAGAACATCATGGCCGTGCTGGAAGTGGCCGAAGGCGATATCGACACCCGCAATCTGATGCTCGATGAGCTATTGGCCGAATTCGGTATCGGCCATCTGCGGCGCACCCCGGCTTTGGCCCTGTCAGGCGGGGAGCGGCGGCGGGTTGAAATCGCCCGCGCGCTGGCCACCCAGCCCGCCTATATCCTGCTTGATGAACCGCTCGCGGGAATCGACCCGATTGCGGTTGGCGAAATTCGCGACCTGGTCGCCCATCTCAAAAATCGCGGAATCGGCGTTCTGATCACCGACCATAATGTCAGGGAGACGCTGGATATCATTGATCGCGCTTATATTCTCCATGACGGTCAGGTCCTGATGGAAGGCCGGCCGGATGAGGTCGTGGCGAACGAAGACGTCCGTCGGGTTTATCTGGGTGAACGGTTTACGCGTTAAAATTAACTTCTTCGGCCAAAGCGCTCGGACTTTGCATAGTTTTTGCATAGCTCTCGCGGATATCAATTGACCGCATAGGCGATGCGCTCATAATCCGCTCCCATGGCGCTTACCCCCCGTCTCGATCTCCGCCAAAGCCAATCGCTGGTCATGACGCCGCAACTGCGTCAGGCCATCCAGTTGCTGCAATTCACCAATCTCGAAGCCGCGCAGTTCGTCGAACAGCAGCTGGAACAGAATCCCCTGCTGGAGCGCGACGAGTCCACCGACAGCCCGCAGCCCGAACGGGCGGCGCTCGACCAAATCGGCGCCAGCACCGAGATCGTCCGGGATACCGCTGACGCGGTTCGCTCCGAAAACCTGCCGGCGGAGGGGACCGCCCCCCTCGATGCGGATTACAGCAACAGCTATGACGCCGGCGGTATCAGCGACGGGGGCATCAGCGATGGGGGCCCCCGCGTTGGCAGCATGGAATGCCAGGGCGCGGGCAGTAGCTTTGAAGGCGACGATCGCGGCATCGACGATCTGGCCGATGCCAAACCGCCTTTGCGCGAGCATCTCAGCGAACAACTCCGATTGAACTTCGACGATCCGATCGACCGTATGATCGGCGCCCACCTGATCGCGCTTCTATGCCCCGCCGGCCGGTTGACGGCCGAACCAGCGGCCATCGCGCAGGCCATGGCCATTCCGCTGGAGCGGGTTGAGGCCGTTCGCCATCAAATGATGGCATTCGATCCGGCCGGCCTGTTTGCCCGGGACCTGCGCGAATGCCTGGCCGCGCAGCTAAAAGAGCGGAACCGGCTCGACCCCGCCATGCAGGCGCTGCTGGACCATCTGCCTTTGCTGGCGCAGCGGGATCATAAGAAGCTCCTGAACGTCTGCGGCGTCGACTCCGAAGACCTGGCGGAGATGATCGCCGAGATCCGGGCGCTGGATCCGAAACCCGCGACGTCCTTCGACAGCGCGCCGCTGCATAGCGTTGTCCCCGATCTGCTTATGCGGGCGAACCCGGACGAGAGCTGGACCATTGAACTGAACCCCGACACGATGCCGCGGGTGCTGGTCAACGAGCGGCTCTATGCCCGCGTCTCCCCGCGGGCGAAGAAAGAGGATCGGGTCTTTCTGTCCGAGCGTCTCGCCAGCGCGACATGGCTGGTCCGGTCGCTGCAGCAGCGCGCCCAGACCATCCTGAAAGTCGCGGCGGAGATTGTGCGCCAGCAGGACGCCTTCCTGCAGCATGGCGTCGCCTATCTCCGGCCGCTGATCCTGCGCGATATCGCCGCGACCGTGGAATTGCATGAAAGTACCGTAAGCCGGGTCACGGCCAATAAATACATCGCCACGCCGCGCGGCACCTATGAGCTGAAATATTTCTTCACCGCCGCTATCCACGCCACCAATGGCGGCGAAAACCATAGCGCGGAGGCGGTACGCCACCGGATCCGGACCCTGATCGCGGCGGAACCGCCAGATGAGATCGTCTCCGATGACACTTTGGTAACCCTGCTCCGCCGAGAAGGAGTAGACATCGCCCGCCGAACGGTGGCCAAATACCGGGAGGCGCTGCGCATCCCCAATTCGGTTCAGCGCCGGCGGGAAAAGGCGGTTCACGCCTGACAACTGTGGCCGCGACCGCTCCTTCCATTGGGGGAGAGACGCACATGCAGATCATCGTTTCCGGTAAACAGGTCGACCTCTCCGACGCACTGCGCACGCGCGTGGAGACCAACCTGGGTTTGATCGCCAGCAAATACTTTGGCCATGCGATCGAGGCCCATGTCACGTTCAGCCGGGCCCGTAGTTTCTTTACATGCGATATTAATCTGCACGCGGGCCGCGGCCTGCAATTGCGGGGTGAAGGCGAAGCCGCCGACGCGAACGCGGCTTTCGACGATGCCTCCGAACATGTGGCCAAACGGCTGCGCCGGTACAGGCGGCGGGTTAACGAACATTCCCGCGATCTCGCGCATCGGGAGCGGCCGTCCCTCGCGCGGCCATATATCCTCCAGCAGGAGGACGGTGAGGTCGATGAAGAAAAGAACGTCGAGCCGACGCACCCGTCGGTGATCGCGGAAGTCGACACCGAAATCAACATCCTGACCGTCGGCGAGGCCGCGATGCGGATGGATCTGGCGAACCAGCCCATCATGATGTTCCGGAACAGCAAATCCGGCGAATATAACGTTGTCTACCGGCGCTCGGACGGCAATATCGGCTGGATCGACCCTGCCCTGTAGCGGGTTTCCATGATATGGCCTGGGTCGCGATTTGACCCAGGCCATGATCATGAATGACGAACTGCTGTATGACGTCACCGGCACCATCGGCGTCGTCACGCTGAACCGCCCGGCGGCCCGCAACGCCCTGACCTTCGGCATGTATGAGCGGCTGGCGGAGATCGCGCGTGCGCCCGGCGCAATTAGGGCGCTTATTATCACCGGCGCCGGCGAGAAGGCCTTCGCCGCCGGAACTGACATCGCGCAATTCCGCGCGTTCGCCAGCGCTGATGATGCGATTGCCTATGAAGCAAAGCTCGATCAGGTTCTCGGCGATATCGAACGCTGCCCGGTGCCGACAATCGCGGCCATCTCGGGCGCATGCACGGGTGGCGGTGCCGGTATCGCCGCCGCATGCGATCTGCGGATTGCCGCCAGCAACGCCCGGTTCGGATTTCCGATCGCGCGCACGCTGGGCAATTGCCTGTCGATGGCAAATATCGCCCGGCTTTCCGCGTTGATCGGTTCGGCCCGCGTCATGGAAATGATCTTCACCGCCCGTTTGCTGTCCGTCGAGGAAGCCCACAGCGCCGGTCTGGTGTCGGAAGTGCTGGCCGATACGCCGGCGCTCCTCACGCGGGCGCATGATTTGGCCACGCTTGTCGGCAGCCATGCGCCGCTGACGCTGCGTGCGACGAAGGAAGCCATCCGCCGTCTACGGGACAATCTGCCGCCGGATCAGGATCTGATCCGCCTGTGCTACATGAGCCAGGATTTCCGGGAGGGTATGGACGCCTTCCTCACCAAGCGCCCGCCGGTTTGGCAGGGCCTGTAGCGCGATACTGGCTGCTCAGCAGCGGTTCAACACACGCCGGAACAGCGCGAGTTGGCCGGACGTGGTCTCCTCCCAGCCAAACTGTTCCGCGTACCGGCGCGTCGCCGCGCGGTCAGGCAGGGGGGAAAACAAGGCGCGCACGGTCGCCGCGATGCCCTCCGGCGTATTCTCCGGCGCGATCAGTCCGGCGTCACGGGTCTGCACGACCTCTGGATTGCCCCAGATATTGCTGGCGACCACAGGGGTGCCGCAGGCCATTGATTCCAACAAAACGTTCGCCCATCCCTCCCGGGACGATGCCAGGACAGAGGCGTCGGCGGCGGAATAGAGCGCCGGCAGCGTATCGTGCGGGCGGGCGCCCAACAGCCGGACCCGATCCGTGAGGCCCAATTTCTCGATCAGGGCCGTCAACCGCGCCCGCTCGGGGCCTTCACCGGCGATCAGCAGCTCGTGCTCCGGCAGGTGGCTCATGGCCTCGATCGTTCTGTGATGGCCCTTGCGATCGATCAGCAAGCCGACCGATACCAGAGTTTTCCGCTTTAACCCCAGCGATGCACGGATGCTGTCCCGGTCGGCTGCTGGCCGGAACAGGCTGGTATCAACGCCGTTCCGCAAGACCGTGACTTTCTGATCGGGCGCGCCCAGCGCCACCAACGCTGTCTTAAGGGCGGCGCTGACCGTCACAAGCGCCGCCGCGCCCCTGATCGCCCCCTGGATGAGGCGCCGCGGCAACGGATATTGCGGAATCAGACTGACATCCGTCCCCCGGGACGTGACGACGACCGGTAGTCCCAGCTTTTTGCCCAGCCAGACCGCCGCCACCCCGTCCGGATACATGTAATGGGCGTCGATCAGGTCAAACTGCCGCCCTTCGTTCTGAAGGCGCCTGATGAAAGGCAACATCGACCAGTACAGCAGGAACGGCGCGGCGGTCATGCCAATTTTCGGCACGACCGGGAAACGGGGATGCAGGACCTCGATCCCATGGCGCGTTTCCTGCGCCGGCGCCTGGGCATAGCGCGCCCTTTCCCCGGCACGCGGATGCGTGCTGGGGAACCAGGGAACCGGCGCGACGACCGTGCTGACGGCTTCCTGGCTGGCGAGAAGGTGCCTTAACCGGTTCTCGACAAAGACCCCATGGTTCGGACGGGCCGCGTTTGGGTACAGCGTGGAGAAGGTCAGCAGACGCAGCGTCATAACCCGCGGCCCGGCAGGGGCGTGTTCGTCACAACCCCTTCTTCATTTCCTCCAGGATCCGCTGGGCCTCAACTTTTTCCTTGAAGTCGCCCTTCGCTTCGACGACCTGCACGAAGGTTTTCATGGCCTGTTCCTTGTCGCCGGTATCTTTCAAAGCGACGGCGAAGTGGAATTTGATACGCGGATCGCTGCCGCCCTGCGCAACGGCCTGGCGCAGCAGCGGCAGGCCGGTCGCCGCCTGGCCGCCGGTCGTCAAAATCCAGCCCAAAGTATCGGCGGTCTGCGCGCCCGGTGACAGGATATAGGCCTGACGGGCCAGATCGCCCGCCCTTGGGTTGCCCTGCTGCTGTAGGATCCACGCCAGATTATTCAGCGCCACGGCGTCGTGGGGCTTGGTTTTGAGGATCTTCTCCAGATAGACAGCGGCTTCGGGCAACTTGTTGGTGCCGATATGGATCTCGGCCACCTGCTCGGTGATCGTCAGGTCATCGGGATGTTTGGCCAGCCAGTCGGTTAAGGTCTGCAGGGCATCGGGCAAGGCCCCGCTGCGCAACTGGATCGTTGCCAGGCGTGATACCAGCATGGCGCTGGGCGCCTCTTTGAGTGCGGCCTGATAAGCGGTGATCGCATCGAGCGGGCGGTTGGCCGCCACATAGACATCGCCTTTAAGGGCATAGGCGCCGATGAACTGCCGGTCCTGCGACAAGACGCGTTCGGCTGTTGCCAGTGCGGCGTCCACCCCGGTTGCCCGCATGTCGACCATCGCGAGGTCCTGGTAGAGCTGATAGTTGCGCGGGCTCGCGGCGATGCCGCTATTGATCACACCCCGCGCTGTTTCATAATCGCCGGCCTCCAGCAGGAGCGCGATCAGCTGGCGGCGTGCGCCAACGATATTGGGATCCTTTTTAAGCAGCTCCGAATATGTGTCCCGGGCTTCCTTTTTTTGACCGAGCGCCAGCTGGGCCGCGGCGCGCAGGCTCACCATCTCCACCGGCAGAACGACCGCCGCCTTGTCAGCGCCGATCAGATCGAGCGCTTTTTGGGCGGCGCCGGAGCGGATGTAGAGATCGCCGAGACTCACGGTTGTGCGAATGGTTTTATCGGGGCTTTTATTGGCGGCTTCGAGCAGTGTCACAGCCTGGCCCATACGGCCGCCTTCGACATAGGACGCCGCGAGCATCGAGAGTGCCGGCTCAGCGGCCGGGGTCTTTTTCAAAACCGTGGCCAGAAGTTCCTGTGCCTGATCGTTCTGACCCTGCAGGGCCAGTGCCCGGGCCAGATTAACCTTAACCGGCATGAAATCGGGGTATTTCTTACTCAGCTCGCCAAATAGTTTCGCGGCCCCCGGAACATCAAGCTGGGACAGCTTGAACAGCCCTTCGAGATTTCCGACGGTTTCGGTTTCGCCCTGCGCGGTCCGGATCCGGGTGAGCGCATCGGCCGCCTTTTCGGTGTTGCCGCTGGCGAGGGCGGCGAAGAATAACGCTTCCGCGACGGCTGGAAGTTTCGGCGCCAATTCAAGCGTGTGTTCCAGATCGCCCACCGCGGCGTCGATGTCGCCTTGCCCCATCCGCACCGACGCCAGGCGGGTTTGCAGCCCGACATCATCGGGGGCCAAAGCTTCGGCTTGCTGGAAGGCTTTGATCGATTCCGCGCCCCGCCCGGTTGAGGCATAGGCCCGTCCCAGAAGATCGTAGGTCTGCGCGTCGCCCTTGCCGGACTCCGCGACTTTGGCCAGGGTTTCGATCACTTGGTCGGGACGCCGCTCCTGAAACTGGATCCGGGCCAGTACCTTATAAGCGGCCAGATCGTTTGGTGCGCGTGCCAGATATTTGCGCGCGGCTTCATCGGCTTCCGCGAGGAGGCCCAACTGCTCCTTCACGATCGCCTTCAGATAGTGGCCGCGCGGTACCCGGCCGAGTTGGGCTTCAATATGCTGCAACTGCTCATCAGCCCCCTTGAAATCCTTGGTTTGTGCCTTGTACGCGGCTAACAGATAGATCGCCTGGATATTGCCGCGGGTTCCCTTCAGGACGAGATCAATATCCCCCTTGGCCAGGTCATTCTTACCCATCGCCAGCGCCACGCTGGCCCGATCCAGCCGTGCCTGGGTGATCGACGGCTGGTCTGTGATCAGCCCGTCCAGCACCGCCAGCGCACCGGTCAGATCATTCTGGGTTTTGAGCAAATTCGCTTTCGCCAGCAGCGCATCCGGCGATTTCGGCTGCACCGAGAGCGCCCGGTCAATTTTTTCCCGCGCGGCTTCCATATTCCGGCGCGCCAGTGCCAGACGCGCGTCCGCTAACAGGGGCTCAACGGCATTGGGCGCTGCCAGCTCGGCGTCGGAGAAGGATTTTTGCGCGTCATCCGTGCTCCCCAGCGCGAGCTGAGCGTAGCCGCGATGGACCAGCACCATGGCGTCATAGCCGCCATCCTTGCCCAGTGGCTTCAATTTTTCCAGCAACACCGCGTATTTGTTCTGCGCCATCATCGCCTGGGCGAGCAAAGGCACGGCCTGATTGGGGTCGAACCCGCGTTCCCATGCCGCGGACGCTTCCCGTTCGCCGGCCACCGGGTCCCCCAGTTCGATCGTCACCCGTCCCAGCCAGTAATGCGCCTCGGCATTTTGCGGGTCGGTGCGGACGGCATTACGCAGGTCAATCTGGGCGGACTTCAAATCCCCCTTCTTCAACGCCTCCCGGGCATTGCTCAGATAGTCCGCCTGGGCGGCGAGCGGCCACAGACCGAACCAGGCGCCCATGATAATCCAGCCAAGAGACCTGTAACGCATTTCCTGTACCCCAGTGATCAGCCAAGCGGCGTTTCGTTGATATCGAGGCTTGCATCGGCCGCGGCTTCCAGCGGCCGCGACCCATCCAGATCGATACCGTGCGCTTCCATCAAACCATAAAGCGTGGGTCTGCTCACCCCCAGCAAGCGCGCCGCTATTGCCAGGGTGTGATTGCTCCGCGCCAGGGCGGCCTGAAGGACCTCCCGTTCGGCGCGAAGCCGTGCGGACCGCAAATCCAAATCCAACGGCGCGGACACCGGCGGAACCAGTTCGAGATCGGCGGCATCGATCATGCGCTGTTCGGCCATGACGACCGCCCGCTTCATACGGTTTTCCAGTTCCCGGACATTACCCGGCCAGGAATGCGCAGCCATGGCCGAACCGGCGACTTCGGTGAATCCGCGGATATTTTTGCCAAAATCCTGATTGAACCGCGAGAGGAAGTAATTCGCCAAAAGGCTGACATCACCGCCGCGGTCGCGCAGCGGCGGAATACGCAACGTGACCGCATTCATGCGATAAAATAAATCCCCACGAAATTGCCCCGATTTAATCTTGTCTTCAAGGCTGGTATTCGTGGCGGATACGATTCTGACATCGACCTGAATCTTCTGACGTCCGCCCACGCGCTCGACGATTTGATCCTGTAAAAAGCGCAGGAGCTTGACCTGCAGGGGATGCGGCAGATCGCCCACCTCGTCCAAAAACAGGGTGCCCTTGTTGGCGCTTTCAATTTTGCCAATGGTCTGCTTGACCGCGCCCGTGAACGCCCCGCGCTCGTGGCCGAACAATTCACTCTCGAGCAGATTTTCAGGAATAGCCCCGCAATTGATCGCGATGAACGGCTCCCGCGCGCGGGGGCCCAACTCATGCAGAGCTTGCGCCAGCCCCTCTTTGCCGGTGCCACTTTCGCCCAGCAAAAGCACCGGTACATTCGTCCCTGCCAGTTTTTCGACGTCACGGCAGACTTTGAGCATGGTCACATTCGCCGTCACGATCCGCTCAATCGGCGATCGCGCCGGCGCGGAGGCGAGGCGGCGGTTCTCGTCCTCCAGCTGATGGAGATTAAACCCGCGTTCAACCACTGTCCGAAGGACATCCAGCGCCACCGGCTTCTCACAGAAATCATAGGCGCCCGACGCGATCGCCTGTAACGCGTAGCGGCGTTCGCCGTTCCCGGTGACCACGATGACCTTGGCCCGCGGCGCCAGTTTTTGAATCTCCTCCAGGGTCGCGAAACCCTCACTCACCCCATCCGGATCGGGCGGCAGGCCGAGATCCATGACGATGACCGGGGGGTATTCTTTCTTGACCAGGGCGATCGCCTGCGGGCGGGCGTGAGACAACATGACCTCGAACGCCGGGAAGGCCCACCGGTACTGTGAGCACAGGCCTTCATCATCCTCCACGATCAGCAGCTTCGGCTTCGCCATCCGGGTCCCGTTCAGTTTGTAAGCGGCTGCAGACCGGCTATCAGCCGCGGAACCGCCGGAAGCATGATTCGCATCGTCGTCCCGGCCCCCACCCGGCTGAATACCATCACATCGCCGCCGGCCTTACGGATCAGCTCGCGCGCCTGATAAGCACCGATACCATGGCCCCGGGCCTTCGTGGAGTTAAATGGTTGAAAGAGTTCGTCCCGTATGAATTCAGCCGCCATGCCGGGGCCATGATCAACAATATCGACAATCATATTTGACGCTTCATAGCGCAACGTGACTTCAACGGGAACGTCCGCTGACGTTTCAATAGCATTGTTCAACAGATGGGTCAAAACGGCGTCAAAGGCTTCCGG
Source organism: uncultured Acetobacteraceae bacterium (assembly GCA_903900905.1). Classification (GTDB taxonomy): domain Bacteria; phylum Pseudomonadota; class Alphaproteobacteria; order Acetobacterales; family Acetobacteraceae; genus Rhodopila. Next base: position 6,443 of record CAIUPC010000798.1, on the reverse strand, counting down.
GTCGATCGCGATGCCGGCGCGCCCGCCGTCATCATCAAGCGCGATCGCCGCCCCGCTTGCGATCCGGCAGGCATCGACAACCGCCTGCACATGGTCAAGCGGAGTGATCAGGGCATGGCTCTGTTCCCGCTTGTTCACCTTCAGGCGATCCAGCAAACGCGTGATTTTCTCGACCGAAGCGCGCACGGTGACGAGCATATCGCGTTGAAACTCGGGATTTTGCGCGTGCACCTCGGCGTTCGTCAGGAGCATGGATAGCTGGCCGGAGACGTTTTTAATGTCGTGGAGAACGAAGGCAAACCGCTCGCTGTATTCGCGCAGCTGTTGCGTTTGCACGAGGGTCTGGGCCGCGCGCTGTTCGGCGACGCGACTGGCGACCTCCCGCCCGACGGTGCGAAGCAGGTCGTAGACCTCTTTGTCCAGGCCGAACCGTGCGCGGGACTGGGCGACGACAACGAAACCGATCACCGCGCCGAAATGGTTCAGCGGGACCGCCAGCCACACCCGGGGGAGGTCGGGAAACCATCCGGTGGAATCGGCGTGCTCGTCGAGGATGACCACCCAGTCCCCCTCCCCGAACAATGCCAGGAGCGGGTGTCCCGGCGGAAAGGGATTGGCCGCGGCCGGCATGTTCCACGTCCCCGCCCACTGGAAGGCGACATCCTCAGCGGCCCGGACAAACAATGCCCCGGCCGGACTATCAACCACCTCCGCCACCGCGCGAATGGCCCGGTTATGCAATCCGACATAGGCCTGCGGCGCGGTCAGCGTATCGATGCACCGCATCCATTCACGCCGGTAATCATAACGATGGCTGAAAAAATTATCGACGAAAACCGCTTTCAGACGTGACCGCGCCGAACCGGAGGTGAGCATGACCGCCAGCCCCAGGAGCGCACTGAAAATCAACGCGACTTCAACGACATAGCCCCAATCGCTGGTACTGCGGCGGACGATCTCCCCGGTTGCCGCCACGGCCAGGAGGAACACGCCACTCGCCATCAGCGTAAAGCTGTGAAAGACGACATCGCGGGATACGTGGATGTCGATTTTCCACCGCCGGGCCCGTGCCGCGGCGAGTGCGATCAGGGGGGCGGCGATGATCGTCACCGGCGCCCTGGCGGTAAATAATGGTAGCGACAGCCGGCGGAACAGCAGCGCGTCCGCGAACAGAACCATATCGAAAATGAATAACGATCCGACACCAATACACAGCAGATTGATGTGCCACCGCGCATCGGGACTGGTATTGAGATAAAGGTTTTCCAACAGCAGCAGACTTGAGACCGCGAGACCCAGCCGGACGACGGCCCCGATCGCCGTCGCCGATGCATCGGACCGCATCACCAGCGTGTCCAGCAGCGGCAGACCGCCGACAAGCAGCAGGGCCAACAGCCCCATCGTCATGAAGGCATGCTGGAGCTGCCGCGGTGCCGAAACGGATTGACGAAAAAGATGGAGGATGAAGCCATACCAGCTGACTGAGCGGGCCAGTTCCAGCCAGGCTGACAATCCGAAATACCCGCTGTCCCAGACCAGCGCCACGGAACCGGCCCAGGCCGCGGTCACGGCGCAGGCGGTCGCCAGCCAAATGGCTGTGGTATGACCGGGAAACCCGGCGCGGCGATGATCGATGACGATGAGCGCCGCCAGGAAGCCGTAGATTAGCGCGCAGGCGGCATGCAACGCCGCCGTCACGGAGACATCGGGGATCACGATCTACCCCTGCGCTCCCCGGACCAATTTATCGAACAATACCGCTGGGGCAATTTACCGCGCCCCTTCCCGGAACAAAATAATTCTGACAGTTGAACAGAAAATCAAAATATCCAATGCAATGCTTCTGTTCTTTACATAATACAGATCGTAGGCCAGTTTTTCACGCGCATCGTCCACGGACGCGCCGTAAGGAAAATTCACCTGGGCCCAACCGGTGATCCCGGGTTTGAAATATTCCCGCTCCCGGTAAAACGGGATCGCGAGTGCCAGTTCATCGACGAAATGCGGCCTTTCGGGCCGCGGACCAATCATGCTCATGTCGCCGCGCAGGACGTTGAAGAGCTGGGGCAATTCATCGATCCGGGTTTGGCGAATGAACTGCCCGACCCGGGTCACGCGGGGGTCATGCTTTTGCGCCCAGCGGGGTTTGCCGCCGGCTTCCGCGTCGACGGACATGCTTCTGAATTTGAACAAGGTGAACGGCGCACCGGCATACCCGGCGCGCTGCTGGCGGTAGAAGACCGGCCCGGGACTGTCCAGCTTGACCAGCATGGCGGTGATGACCATGACGGGCAGCGTCGAAACCAGCAACAGGACGCTGGTCGTGATGTCGAACACCCGTTTGAACACCGCGGCGGCCCGGCTGCTTGAAAAACCGTCTGCTTTGATGAGCCATTCCATATTGATCGAGGCCAGGTCGATCCGGCCGAGATAGTTTTCCTGGAAACGGACGGCGTCGAAGACGCGCACGCCGCGCATTTTCATATCAAGCAGGCTATCGGCGGCTAATTGGTCCATGCATCCATCGGTCAGGACGACACCCCAGACACCGGATCTGGCAATCGTATCCAATGACAGCGTCTCCGGGCCCGCCGCGGCGCGCATGACATTGAACTGATGGCCATGGCGCTGCTTCAAAAGCGCCATCAGCGGCGCCGCCGCCTCCTCCGTGCCAACGACAAGGACCCGCCGCATCGTGACATGGTCCTTGATGAGCTTGCTGTAGGTGATTCTGGTCGCCATCAGCACCGCGAACCACAGGCCCAAAATCTCACCGAGCCAAAGCACAATGTCATCGAACCGATGCGCCTGGCCGGCGGCGCCGAAAAGCAACAGAAGTGGCGCGGCGATCACGGCAGCCGTCGTCGTGATGACCAGCACACGCACGGGATTGAGGCAAATTTCCGGGCGATAGAGGCCAATTGTCGCCGCCAGGACACCAATGATGAGCGCGCTCACCGCACCGAGTGCGCCACCACCCAAAGATAGCGGCGAGAGCCCGCCTGTCAGGACGCCCGATCCGGCCGGCGTGCCGATGATCACATATACCAAGGCAGAGGACAGAAAAAGCTCGAAGGCGATAAGCAGCGCCATCTCCCTCGGCACAAAATGTGCCAACACGCGGGACATTCACTTTCCTCCAACAGGTTGCATAAAGTTCATCAGCGCAGGCTTCGGATTGCTCATAGGTTTAAAAATACCGTTTTCGAGCACCGTCAAAATTCCCGGTTATCGCCGCTGAGTGCTCATGCCCGGCGGCTTTGTCAATATACCCATTACGTAGCTGGCGGTCATTCATAAATAATTAACTCCCTTCCTGTCATGCGTCAATCGCCCGCGTCAAATATCACGAGAAGTTTACTTTTTCGGAACCCGCCATCGCTGGTTAATCGCGTCCCGTATGTTTATTAAAATGTCTGCCCGGTCTGGTTCTGTAATCTGGCTCACACAATGGCTGGTTGAACAAACCATGCCACACCGGTATAGAGCGCGCGGCCGGAGCGGATCGGGCCTGCCAAGGCATTCGCGCCCGGGCAGCATGATGCTTTGGTGGCGAAAGGCGTGTAGCTCAGTGGCAGAGCGCTGCTAGAACATGGCAGAGGTGGAGGTTCGATTCCTTCGCGCCTACCACTGTCTGGTTTGCTCCTGAGACGCACTTTCGGCCGTAATAGACGCCTGCCTGTTCGAACGCTTCTGGAGTTGCCGTGATCGTGACCACCTCCGCCCCCCGCCCCGCGTCCCGTCTGCTGCGGCTCGCTGGCCCTTTCTTTGTACTTCTCCCGCTGGTGAGCACCGGTTGTGGTGGAAGCGGCGCGACCGATGTGATTGAGGCCTCGACCCTCCCGAAATCCAGCCAGGTGAAGCTTGCGGAGGACTACGTCATCGGCTCCGGTGACCAGCTGAGCATCTTCGTGTACCGAAATCCGGACCTCAGCGAAGGCGGCGTTTCCGTCCGGCCGGACGGCCGTATATCAACCCCGTTGATCGAGGACATCGTCGCCTCCGGGAAGACCCCGACCGTCCTCGCGCGGGAAATCGAGGAACGTTTGAAGAAATATATCCAGGACCCGAATGTAACCGTGATCGTGCGCGGGTTCATTGGACCGACCGACCGGCAGATCCGGATCATCGGCGAGGCCAGTGAGCCGATCGCGATACCGTTTCGTGATCACATGACTCTTCTTGATATCATGATCGCGACCAAGGGCCTGACCAAATTCGCCGCCGGCAACCGTTCGATCATTGTCAGAACGATGCCTGACGGCAAGAAGCAATCCATCCGCGTCAGAGTGAATGATCTGATCAAGGACGGCGATATCACCCAAAACATCGAAATGGTACCAGGAGATACCCTAATCATACCGCAGTCCTGGTTCTGATCAGAGGGTTCCGCCCATGGATTCGATGAACTCGCTTCTGTCCAAATACCTCCGGGCCGCGTGGCGGCGGCGTTGGACCGGGGTGGTCGTTGCCTGGCTGGCATGCGCCGGCGGTTGGGCGGGTGTCTATTCAATCCCCAACAGCTTTGAGTCGACCGCCCGTCTGTTCGTCGATGCCGACGCGGTCCTGACGCCGCTGTTGCGCGGCATCGCCGCGGATTCATCGCCCACGACCCAGCTTGAAATCCTGCAACGCACGCTGCTGAGCCGGCCCAATCTGGAAAAACTGATCTCCAAAACCGACCTTGATCTGATGCTCAGCGGACAGTCCGACCGGGAACGGCTCATGACCCGATTGGCCAGTGATATCAAGGTTGTACCGCAAACCAAGAACCTCTTCACGATCACATATCGGGACAAGAATCCGAAGATCGCGCATGACGTCGTGCAAACCCTGTTGACGATCTTCGTGGAAAGCGCGACGGGCAGTAACCGTGCAGACATGGAAAATGCCCGCCGCTTCCTGGAGCGGCAGATCACGTCCTACGAGCAGCAGCTGCGCGGCGCCGAAAAGCGCCGCCTGGATTTTCGCGCGCGCTATCCAGAAATTTTACCCAATGATAATAATCCTGGCGTTCCTGCTCTGGAGGGCGCGCGCAATGCTGCCATGGGGCTGGAAGGCAAGTTGCAGGATGCGATGGCCAGCCGCGACGCTTTGAAGCAGGAGGTCGAGAATACGCCCGCGATGCTCGTGGTTGAGACCGGGGGAAACCCGGGCCAGCCTGGCGGTCCGGCTGGCGTTGCGCGAACCCCGCTGCAGGATGCGGAGGATCAGCTCCGGATGCTCCTGCTCAAGGACACCGCGCAGCATCCCGACGTGATTGCGCAGCGCAAGCTGATCGAATCCATCCGGTCCGAGGAAGCCAAGCACGCCGCCGCCCGGGCAAGCGCATCGGGCGTGAAGGCCGCCGCCACCGCGACCGCGGCGGCGGAGGCCAATAACTTCAAACGCTCCTTGCCCAATCCGGTTTATGATCAGCTCAAGGTTCGCCTGATTGAGGCCGATACCAACATCCTCTCCCTCACCCGCCAACGCGATGAGGCAGTGCGCTATAAAGAGCGCCTGGAAAAAGTGCAGCGCGAGCAGCCGGGGCTGATCGCCGAATATCAAAACATGGACCGCGATTACAACGTGCTCCGCAAGAGCCATGAGGAACTTCAGGGCCGCCTGCAGTCGGCCAATATCTCCCAGGCCGCGGACACGCAGGCTGATAAAGTGAAATTGCAGGTCATCGATCCGCCGGAAACCCCGCGCCTGCCAGCCGCGCCGAATCGCATTTTGCTGGTCACTTTGGTCCTGCTGGGCGGACTGGGCGCGGCGGTCGCAACGACCATCCTGTTTGGCCAGCTTGACCGGTCCTTCACCTCGGTTGACGACCTCCGTAGCCTCGGATTGCCGGTATTGGGTGGCATTTCGGTTCTGGGAATGGCGCCTTTCCGGCAACGTCTCATGACTGTATTACGCTTCGGATTCGCTATGGCCATTCTGATCGGCGTTTACGGAGGACTCATGGTTCATATTCTACGCACCGCGGCGCTCATCTAAATGCTCCCTCCCAAATCACCCCACCTGGTCGAACGCGTCGCCCAGCGTCTTCTGCGGTCCGGCTCACTTGAGGACTCGGCCGCGCAGTTGCTGGCCCCGGCCAGTGGAGCCGAATCACCGCCGGTGGCCAAGACCGAGGCGCCCAAACGTCCCCAGCCAGCGGCGGCACCGTCCGAACTCCTGGTTGCCTCGCCCGAGACTGTTGCGCCTCTGGCGCCTGCCCGATCGGTGGAGGCTGACAGCACTGTTAAAACCGTGCCGCCGGTTGTGGTGCCCGCCCCGCGCGTGCGCGAACCGTCCCTGACCGAACCGCAAACCGCCGGCCCCGAACTATTCCAGGCCGGGGCGTCCGTCGATGCCACGGCGCTGGAGCGGGCGGGCATGGTCGACTGGTCACGCACCAGAAGCCGCATCTCCGAAGAATTCCTGCTGGTCCAACGGCAAATTCTGCGCACCGC
>CAIUPC010000797.1 GCA_903900905.1 uncultured Acetobacteraceae bacterium | reverse complement strand
GGGGTCGCGCATGACGACGACGGAGTATTGCTGCAGGTCCGACTTGGCGGGCGCCGATTGCGCGGCGGCCAGCAGGGCGTCGAGCAGCGAGTCCGGCACCGGTTGGTCGGTGTAGCGGCGCACGACCCGGCGATCGATCATGGGTGCGATGGCGTCGGGGACCTCGGCCCCCGGGATGTCGATCCCGTAGCGCGCGCGCAGCAGGTCTGTGGTGTTGGCCATGCGTCCCTCCCATTGTCTGAGGGAGTGTGGACCGGGATGGCGGTGGGTTGAAGGGGGGCTAACGAAGGTTAGCCGAAAAGGGCTGCGCGTGGCCCGAGCGAATTGACCACCGTCACTGCCGCGACTGGTAGCGGCAATCGGTCTAACCAGATCAATACCGGGTATTTTCATTCATGCCGAAAAGGGGCCAATCGTTTTGAAATAACCTGGAAAATCGGGTGATTTCTCGACGTTTCAAGCCGATCAGATAGCCTGCTCCGGCCGTTGCCCGGTGCCGCGATCTGTAGCGCCGGGCAACCATGGGTGGATGCGCCTCTGGCACTATCGCCCAATCAAGCATATCATCCACTCAAAGGAGCAATACCCCATGGCTCATCTCAGATCATCCCCCTCCAAGCCCCCCCTCCCGCCAACCAACCCCACCGCAACCGTTTCCACCACTGCCTACCAGGCCACCCCGCTGGAGCGAATCGACATGATCCGGCGCGGCATCCCGGCCTCCCAGGTGAAGCGCCTCCTGGCGGTGGTACCCATCGGGCAGGGGGCCGGCTTTAAGGCGCTCAATCTCTCCACTGCCACCGTCAACAAAAAAGCCAAACAGGGCGAACGGCTCTCCCCCGAAGAAAGTGAGCGGGTCGTGGGCTTTGCGAAGCTACTGGGCCAACTGGAAGCCATGATCCGGGAATCCGGCGACCCCGCCGATTTCAATGCCGGCGCATGGCTCGCGCGATGGCTGACCGAACCGCTGCCCGCTCTCGGCGGTGCAAGGCCAGCCGATTTCGTGGACACCATGGAGGGTCAGGGTCTGGTGTCCGACGCGCTGGCGAAAATCCAAAGCGGGGCCTACGCTTGACGGCGACCGTCTGGCGGATTGCGACCGACACCCGGACCTATGAAGCCGACGATCTCACCGGCGCCGGGGCGAAGATTACCGGCGGGCGCTGGAACGCGGCGGGCGAGGCGCTTGTTTACGCCTCGGAAACGCAGGCGCTTGCCTGTTTGGAAACGGTGGTTCACCTGAACGCCGGGGGCCTGCCGCTCAATCGCTATCTTGTGTCCATCACCATCCCGCCCGCCCTCTGGGCCAGCGCGCGAACGGAAACCCCCGGGAGCCTGCCGGTCGGCTGGGACGCCGATCCGTCAGGCCGGGCCAGCGTGCAGTTCGGCTCGTCCTGGCTACGGTCGGCCGCCACCGCGCTGCTGCGTGTGCCGTCCGTCATCGTGCCGGACGAATATAATGTGCTGATCAATCCGCTCCATCCGGACGCCAGCCAAATCGTCGCGACCAAAATCCGCAAATGGCTCTATGACCCGCGTCTGACGAAGCACGTGTGACGAAGCCGGGGGGCTGATTGCGTCCCTCTTGCCCGGACGCCCCGATCGCGCAAGTTTGCGTCAAACCAAACCAGGAGACATCCATGCCTGCCTCGTACGCCACCCATCGCGCCCAGATCAAAGCCATCCTGCTGTCCTGGGGCATGCCGGAGGACAATGCCGAAGTCACCGCCGACATCCTGTCCTGGGCCGATCTGCACGGGGTGGACAGCCATGGCATGTCGATGCTGCCGGGCTATGATGGGCTGCGCCGCTCGGGCCGCGCCAATATGCAGGCGCGTCCGAAGATCGTGCGGGAAACGCCGGTCTCCGCTTTGGTGGACGCCGGCGGCGGGCTCGGCCATGTGCCGTCCCACTTCGCGATGAACGTCGCCATCGACAAGGCCAAGAAGGTCGGCATGGCGATTGCCGCCGTGCACAACTCCGCCCATTTCGGCGCCACCGGCTACTACACGCTGATGGCCGCCAAAGCCGGTCTGATCGGCATGGCCTGCACCTCGGCATCCGGCATTCAGGTGGCGCCGACATTCGGCAAGCAGGCCCGCCTCGGCACCGATCCCTGGTCCTTCGCCGCCCCCAGCGCCGACGGCGTGCCGTTCCTGCTGGATATGGCGACGACCACCGTGGCCGCCGGGCGCATCCGCAACAAGGCCAACGAGAACCTGCCGACCCCGGATGGCTGGGTGTTGGATAAAGAAGGCTCGCCGTCGAACGACCCGCTGGTCGCCAAGGAGAAGGGCGGCTTCCTGACCTCGCTTGGCGGCTCGCCGGAGAATTCGTCGTACAAGGGCTACGGCCTGGCCGCGATGGTGAACATCCTCGGCTCCTGCCTGTCGGGCGCGACGCTGATCACCGATCCGATGCACTGCAAGAAGCCGCAGGGCATGGATATCGGGCATTTCTTCATGGCGATCGATCCGGGCATTTTCCGCGATCAGGCCGATTTTGAGCAGGACGTGGCGCAGTTCTGCGGCGATTTGCGGGCGACGACCCCGATTGACCCGGCCCGGCCGGTGATGGTGGCGGGCGATCCGCAGTGGGAATATGCCCGCAAGCGCATGGCGGAGGGCATTCCCGTCGGCCCCGGCCTGCTACAGCAGGTGCGCCAGATCGCGCAGGCCTCGGCCGCGGCCTGGATGCTGGATTGATCAGAACGGCCGCCGCCCCGCACAAGAGCGGGGCGGCGTTCCCCGCCTATTTGCCGCCCATTTTCGAAATGTCCATGCCGTTCACGATGACCTTGTTGTCTTCCGAGAAGGTGATGTTCCACACCGTCCGGTTGCCCTCGACTTTGCCAAAACCCTTGGCCATGGCAAGGACAGCGATCATCTGAGCCGGATTGGGCAGGGTCTGCGCCCGCTGCATAACCGCGTCGAGACCGGTGATCACGATCTCCGCCTGACCCCGCGCGGCATTTTGGTTCAGCATCGTCGCGCTGCCGGACGCGCTCAGGCTGGCGAATCCCAGATCGGCTTCGAAGCGTTCGACCCCCAGCCGCACCCCGTTGGACGTAAAGATCGCGGCCATCCGGGCCTTCGTGGTGGCCTCGTCCGAGCCGGGCCTGTTGGCGGCTTCGGCCAAAGCGGTCAGCCCCTTGAGATCAATATTCGCCACCGTCGGCCGGAAAACCAGCCGGCTGGGCAGCAGGTCGGCGAATTGCGGCGGCAGGCCCAGCACCTTGAGGCCGGTCACACCGAATTCCATGTAGCCCTGGAACTTGTCCCCCGGGGCGTCACCGCCCAAGCCGAACTGCGCGGTGCTGGCTGAACCGCGGCCCTGCGGTAGATCGAGTTCAAGCCCCTCGATCGTCTCATCGATCCGCATCCCGGTCAGCAAGCCGCGCAGCAGCTTGAATACCTCGCCGGTCACATCGGGCTTCACCGCCGCTTTGTCGCCCGCGGCCTTCGCCGCCTGCGCATCCAGGCCGGTGTCAACACCAAGCCGGATCAGCGCGGCGAGCTGTCCGGTCATCACCGAGCGTATATCGCCCCGCACCAACATCCGTTTGGCCGCGATCCGCATCTGACCAATCTGGGGCAGATCGGTCGACTGCTGATAGCCTTCGACCGTAAAATCGCCCGTCAGATCGGTGCCGCCGCTTTGTGTTGGCTTCAGCCTGCTGGTGCCATGATACCGGTCAATGGTGGTCGTGCTGGTGCCCTGGCCACCGAGGTTTTTCACATCCGAACGATACCCCTCGAGCGCGTAATTCAGGTACGATTCAGTGGCCTGGGCTGTGTCATAGACCCCGCTCGCGGATTGCGACTTTATATGCCACTCGGCCGTCGGTGCGCCGGGCGGAGCGGGGCTGGCCGGTGGGCTACCTGGGGTGCCGGGCGGCAGGGCGGCCAGCGGCGGCGGGGTCATCACGGCCATCGCCGCTGCTGCTGCCGGTCCCAACGTGAAATGGGCCGGGAACGTGTAACCATCAATCCGCCAGCGGGTCCCTTCCTCCGGATGGGCGAGAATAATCACCGCCCCGCCCGGGGGCTGCCCGGGTTCATCCTTGGTCTGTAGCACGCCTGGTGGCAGGGGAAACGTCAGCCGGTAGTTCAGTCCGGCCGGCTGCACATCCAGCAAGGTGGGCGACAGCGGGACGCGATCGGTCACCAGGCCGGCGATCCAGGCCCGCAGCCTGTCGGCGACATCTTTGGCCTGAGCCTCCGTCACATCCGCGGCATGCGCCGCCGCACCCAGGGCCATCGTGAAGACCGATGCCAGAAGTAAGGCGCGCGGGGTGTGGGCAGGCAAGCAACGCATGGTGTCGTCTCCGTCTGAACCGTGGATGGTATATTCGTAACAGAACCGCACAGGGGTGCGTGTGAAAGAGCCGTGGCAGGTTATTTCCCGCGCAATCGGTTGAGATCGAACCCGTTGACCGAGATCTTCCGGCCCTCCCCGAAGACGATGTGCCAGACCGTCTGGTCATGCTCCGCTTTACCAAAGCCGCGCAATACCGCGAGGATACCAAGAAGGCGGGTGGCGTTGGGTTCCGCCTGGACCCGTGTCATCAGTTCCTGCAGCCCGGTGACCGCGATATCAGCCTGACCCCGGATACTGTCGGGGCCGATGACGGTGGCGTCCAGCGATGCGGTAACGGTCGCGAAGCCAAAATCGGCGTCAAAATACTCAAAGCGCAGGCGTGCGCCCTCGAAGCCGGTTAACCGGCCGGGCGGCATGCCGGCGGCGGTCAGGTTGACATCCATCGTGGGCGCCGCCCCCAGTAAACGGGCGGCCGCATCCTGATCAATGTTAGAAAGTGTCGATCGAATGGTGACCGAGCGCGGGACATAGGCGCTGTATTGCTCCGTCAGATCGGGGAAGCGCATGCCACCCAGGGCGATTTCCAGGTAAACCTGTATTTTGCCCGCCGTCGCATCCGCCCCCGTCGCGAAATGCAGGTGATCGGCGAAAGCCGTGAGCGCCTGACCCCGGATGTCGAGGCCTTCCAGCGTTTCATCCAGTTTGAAACTACCGATGGGTCCCAGGGAGGATGGCAGCAAGGCCCGCAAATTGGCGTGCCGGCTGGCCGGATCGCTCGCCCCATTCAACAGCGCCCGCAAAATTGTGACCAGTTCCGCCGAACGCACCCCGTCGATTTCCGCATTGGTGACGATCCGGTGCGCGGCCAGTTGCAAAGGCCCCAGCACCGGGTTTTCAGCGACGGACGCATAGCTGTCGATCGTCAGCTCAAGCCCGATATCGGCCGCCCCGTTCGCTGTGCGGCGATACCGCGACAAGCCGGTGAGGCGATCAACCGCGATATGCCGATCCGACCATCTGGAAAAATTGCGGGCGTTGAGTTCGATCCCTTCGGCGCGAAATTCGAACCGGGAATCTCGGCCCGGATCGCCGTCATACAATCCTGTTATCGAGCGATGACGGGCACGCATATTCAATATCGGTTCGGCCGTGATCTGGCGGCGCGCACTGCCCTGTGTAGCCGCATCCAACGCAGCGGCGGCGGCCGGGGTCAGCTGCGCCGCGGCCGGCAATGTCGCGTGATCGATCCGGAGCCGGGTTCGTCCCTCGGGCCGCACCAAGGCCGAAAACCAGCGATTTGTTGACTGCCCGGTATCGTCCGTTCGTTGCAGGAATGTGCTGGGCAGGTCAACGGCGACCAGAAATGATTCCCCTTCTTCACGAACCGGCACGGCATCAACGGGCAGCGCCGATTGCGGGCCGAAGAAGGAGGCCAGGCCCTCGCGCACTCTTTGCGAAACCGCCGCGTTGGCTGTCCCGGTTTCCGACATAGAGCCAATCAGCACATAGACGCACAGGCCGCCCGCCGCGGCTAATGCCACTGTGAGCGCGATGCGGGACCGGAGGCTGGACATATGGGTTGCGGCTCCGCCTGATGCTGCGGTCCTGATGCTGTAACACAACCGCCCTGCCTCGGCCACGGGTCGGCCGCGGCAAATAAAAAACCCCGCCGATCCAAGATCGGCGGGGTTTTCTGTTGGGGTCAGGGATGGATCAGACGGGATCCCAGTCGAACACCTCACCCGAGCGATCGAGCGGCATGAACGAGCCCTTCAGCGCCGGGCCGGCATGTTCGGCGATGCTGGACGGCGTCCAGCCCTCCGCCTTGTGCACAATCCGGATCGGGCGCGGGGAGCTGAACAGGATCAACTCGTTCATGCGGGTGCCGAACACCTGACCGGTCACGCCTTTGGAGGCATCCGACGACAGCCAGACGGCGGCCGGCGCGTTCTTGTCCGGCGTCATCTGCTGGATCTTGGCAACGCGGGCCTGCTGTTCCGGCGTGGTGGCCGGAATGGAGCTGGTCATGCGGCTCCAGGCGAAGGGCGCGATGCAGTTCGAGCGCACGCCATAGCGCTGCATATCCAGCGCGATCGACTTCGAGAGCGCGGTGATGCCGAGCTTGGCGGCGGAGTAGTTGGCCTGGCCGAAATTGCCGATAAGGCCCGAGGTGCTGGAGATATGCACGAAGGTGCCGCTCTCTTGCTTGCGGTAGTGCTCAGCCGCGGCGCGGGAGACGAAGAAGCTACCGTTCAGATGCACGGCGATGACCGACAACCAGTCGTCTTCCGTCATCTTGTGGAAGATCACGTCGCGCAGAATGCCGGCGTTGTTCACAACGGCATCGACCCGGCCGAAGTGGTCCATCGCGGACTGCACGATTTTTTGCGCGGAGCCCCAGGCGGACACGGACTCGGTGCAGATCTCGGCGACGCCGCCTTTCTGCTCGATCAGGGCCTTGGTCTGTTCGGCCGGGCTGGCGGAGCCGCCTTCGCCGGACAAAGACGCGCCGATATCGGCGACGATGACCTTGGCGCCTTCGCCGGCCATCATGATCGCGATTTCGCGGCCAATGCCGCCGCCGGCGCCGGTGACGATTGCCACCTTGCCTTCCATCATACCTGCCATCGTGTTTCCTCCTGAATGCGGGATGCCTTGGTAAAGCGGGCGGGGGACGGGTTCAACCCATCACCGCGTCCATTGTCCCCCTTGACGACCTGGGGTCGATACGCCATTTCCCTGCAATCAGGACCCAATCAGTCCTGTTACCATGCAACCAGGGGATCGGGGTTTCCCACCACCATGCTGAGGCTGTCGAAACTGACGGATTATGCCGTCGTGGTCATGGTACGCCTCGCGGAGGTATCGCCGGGCGCGACGGCGGATATGCAGACCTCGCCTGGCATCGCGGCGGCGACCGGTGTGCCGGAGCCGACGGTTGCCAAGGTATTGAAAACATTGGCCGCCTCTGGCCTGGTTACCTCTCAGCGGGGCGCGCGTGGTGGGTACCGCCTGGCGCGGCCGCTGCATGATATTCCGGTGTCCGAGGTGATCTCCGCCGTCGATGGGCCGATCGCATTGGTGGCTTGCGTCGACGGGTCGTTGACGGAGTGCGAGTCTCAGGGCCTTTGCCCTGTCCGCGGCCGGTGGGACCCGGTGAACGACGCCATCCAGCGCGCTTTGGGCGCGATTACCCTGGCCGATATGAGCGAGGCGGGCATTCCCGCCGCGTTCCGGGTGCCGGCACGTATGCCGGTATCCATGCCGGCAGCCGAGTAGGATTGAACGATGTCAGCGACCGCCGAAATCCTCGATAGCGTCCAGTCCGGCTATAAGTGGGGCTTTGAGACTGATATCGAGATGGACCTCGCCCCCAAGGGGCTGAATGAGGACATTATCCGCCTGATCTCGTCGCGCAAGGACGAGCCGGCATGGATGCTGGAATACCGGTTGAAGGCTTTCACCGCCTGGAAGCAGATGGCGGAGCCGGAATGGGCGCGCGTGCAGCATCCGCCGATTGATTATCAGGATCTGCATTATTACGCGGCGCCGAAAAAGAAGGCGGGGCCGAAGAGCCTGGATGAGGTCGATCCCGAACTTCTGAAGATGTACGAGAAGTTGGGCATCCCGCTGAAAGAGCGCGCAATCCTGGCCGGCGTTGAGCCGGATCCGAACGAGCGGCCGCAGATCGCGGTGGACGCGGTGTTCGACAGTGTTTCGGTGGCGACGACCTTCCGCGAGACCCTGTCGAAAGTCGGCGTGATTTTCTGCCCGATCAGTGAGGCGGTGCGCGATCACCCCGACCTGGTGAAGCAGTATCTCGGCTCGGTCGTGCCGGTCGCGGACAACTACTTCTCCGCCCTGAACGCGGCTGTTTTTACCGATGGCAGCTTTGTCTACATCCCCAAGGGCGTGCGCTGCCCGATGGAACTGTCCACCTATTTCCGCATCAATGCCCGCAACACCGGGCAGTTCGAGCGGACGCTGATCATCGCCGAGGCCGGCGCGCATGTGTCCTATCTGGAAGGCTGCACCGCGCCGCAGCGCGACGAGAACCAGTTACATGCCGCCGTGGTCGAGCTGATCGCGATGGACGATGCGACGATCAAATATTCGACGGTGCAGAACTGGTATCCCGGCGATGCTGACGGCAAAGGCGGGATCTATAATTTCGTCACCAAGCGCGGCGCATGCCGTGGCGCGCGGTCGAAAATTTCCTGGACGCAGGTCGAAACTGGCTCCGCCATCACCTGGAAATACCCGTCCTGTGTGCTGATCGGCGAAGACAGCGTGGGCGAGTTCTACTCGGTCGCGGTGACGACAAACCATCAGCAGGCCGATACCGGCACCAAGATGATCCATATCGGCAAAGGCTCGCGCAGCACCATCGTGTCGAAGGGCATCAGCGCCGGGCGGTCGAACAACACCTATCGCGGGCTGGTGCGGATTCTGCCGTCGGCCGCGGGCGCACGAAACCACACCCAGTGCGACAGCCTGCTGATCGGCGACGAATGCGGCGCGCATACGGTGCCCTATATCGAAAGCCGCAATCCGTCGGCGAAGGTGGAGCATGAAGCGACGACCTCCAAAATTGCGGAGGATCAGCTGTTCTACTGCCGCCAGCGCGGCCTGTCGGAAGAAGATGCGGTGAACCTGATCGTGAACGGGTTCTGCAAAGAAGTGCTCAAGGAACTGCCGATGGAGTTCGCCGTTGAGGCGCAGAAGCTCCTGGCGGTTTCGCTCGAAGGATCGGTGGGATAACGACGATGTTGGAAATTCGCGGGTTGACTGCCTCCATTGGTGAAAAGCCGATCCTGAAGGGGATCGATCTGGTTGTTCCGGATGGGGAAGTGCATGCGATTATGGGGCCGAATGGCTCGGGTAAATCGACGCTTGGTTATGTGCTTTCGGGGCGGGACGATTATACCGTTACCGGCGGGTCCGTGACGTTCAATGGCATCGATTTGTTGGATTTGGAACCGGAGGCGCGGGCCGCTGCTGGCGTGTTCCTGGCGTTTCAGGCCCCGATCGAATTGCCGGGCGTGAACAACGCGAATTTTCTGCGGACGGCGCTGAATGCGATCCGCCGCGCGCATGGCGAGAGCGAGCTGGACGCGATTCAGTTCCTGAAGCTGGCGCGGGCCGAGACCAAGCGCCTGGCGATGCCGGACGATATGCTGAAGCGCAACGTCAATGTCGGGTTCTCCGGCGGCGAGAAGAAGCGCAACGAAGTGCTGCAGATGGCGCTGCTGCGGCCGAAACTGGCGATTCTGGATGAAACCGATAGCGGTCTGGATATCGACGCGTTGAAGATCGTCGCGGATGGGGTGAACGCGCTGCGCAGCCCGACATTCTCCGCTTTGGTTGTCACGCATCACCAGCGGCTGCTGGACCATCTGGTGCCGAACCGGGTGCATGTGCTGGCGCATGGGCGGATCATCCGCTCCGGCGGGCCGGAACTGGCGAAGGAACTGGAAAAGAGCGGCTATGCCGATGTCCTGGCGGCGGCGGCGTGAGCGTCGTGACGCAAACCGGGGCGGCGGGGTTCCTGGCGCGGTATGAGGCGCTGAAGGATCGCTTGCCGGGCGATGCGGCGGTGCGCGCGGCGGCGGCGGAGTCGTTCCGGGCGTTCGGCCTGCCGGGCGGCACGTCCGCCCGTCGGATCGAGGCATGGAAATATACCAGCCTGAGGCCCGTGGCCGAGGCGGTGTTCCAGGGGAGTGCCAGTGCGGCCGGCGCCATGGCGGCGCTGCCGAAGATGAATGCCCCACGCTTGGTGTTCGTAGACGGCAAATTGCAGGCCCATCTGTCTGACATGGTGCCTGGCTTCAAATCCTTCGCGGACCAAGCCGTGTTCGGCGGCCTCGCCCGGCCGGATCGCGATCCGCTGGTGGCGCTGAACACCATGCTGGCCGATGACGGCGCCTGCCTGCGGGTGCCGGCGGGGGTTGATGCCGGGGTGATCCAGATCGTCAGTATCGGCACCGGCACCGCGGCGTTCCATCCGCGGCATGTGCTGAAGCTG
>CAIUPC010000796.1 GCA_903900905.1 uncultured Acetobacteraceae bacterium | reverse complement strand
CCATCATGCGGTGGAACCGCTCATGCCAGGCGGCGTCCTCATGCCATGGGCGGCCCATCAGGATGCCGGCGCAATGCGCCACGGCATGCAGGCGATCGCCGGCAAAGAGGCTGTTCAGGAAGGCGTCGTCAGTGAGATCGCCCTGCGCGATGGTGCAGGTGGCACCGCGGGCTTGCGCTTCGTCCACCGTCTCCGTCATGTCGGCGCGGTCGCTCAGCACCAGTTCGGCGCCCAGTTCGGCCAGCACGAGGGCGGTTGCGCGGCCGATACCGCTGGCCGCGCCGGTGACCAGAACGCGTTTGTTTGCCATGGAAATGGCGGCGGGAATGGGCCGGTTTGGCATGGTGCGATCCTCCTGTTTGGCTTGAGTGTGTCACCATCGGGGCCGGGCCGCCAGTTGCAGGAAAAAAGGCCTGATGGCGGGATTCACGGTTATTCACGCTGTAATCGCGGTCATTGCCCTCAATACTAACAGTAACAGGGCTGTGATAGCATTTCGATCAGGATCACAATCAGCATTGTTCCAGTCACAGACGTGAGCAGCAAGAGGCACAAATGACCCATCTGAACACTGTTTTCATCCCTTCACCGCTCTTGCCGGCCGAGGGCCAGCCGTTATCCGTCGCGCCCTGTCTACCGACTGTCGTGGTGGTCAGCGATAACCATTCGGTGGGAGCGGCCGTGGATCAGATTGGCGAATTTCTGGGGGTTGGCGTTGTCGTTCTCGGGACCGAGGCCGAACTTGCACCCATTTTGCGGACTTTTCGTCCGATGGCGGTCGTGACAGATATGGAAGGGGAGGATCAGGACGGATGCCATGTCATGATGCTCGTTGCGTATCATGACCCTGATTTGCCAATTCTGTTATTGACGGGTGACGATCCCAGCCTGGCCGGGGCCGCTGATGCCGTGGAGGAACTGTGGGGCCTCAGCGCTGTTACCAAAGCGCCGTACCTGCCCGGTGCGGGCCCTCTGATCGAGTTCCTGTTCCATGCCGGGCGGCGCGGCGAATGCGGGCGGTTGATCCCCGCCTGATTGGGCTGAGAGCGTGATCGTTTGAAGTGGAATCACCCGAAAACGTGAGTCACGCGAGGAAACAAAGAGCTAGGCCATGATCGGGCAGCGGCTTTGCTTGCGTGATGCCACCGCATAGGCGCCGAACGGGCGTCCGGGGTGCTGATTAGGCTCAACGACCGTTGTTCGGTAGGCCTCCCAAAGGGCCGGTTCGAGCGTGTCCAACGGGCCTGTCACCGTCATCGCGGCCATTGTTTCCGGGGCATAGTCGCGCCGTTGCAGCGGTTGGGCCTGCAGCAGCGGGTAATCGGGCCGCAGGCGGATCGGTTCATTCGTCCGCGTAAACCGGAGATTGGTAAAGAGCGGTCCGGCCCAGCGATCAGATTCGACGATCCCTTCATACAGAACAAAGCCACCGGGCTGTGGCAGATTGGCGGGTGCCCGCAGGAGCAGGTGCCACCCTGGTGCCGTCTCGGCAATCAGTCCGGTCCAAATCTGCATCGTGCCAGGCTCTGGCAATGCCGTCAGGAAAGGTGGCGAAAAGCCCTTGAGAGTTGCTGGTGCCGCCGCGTCAAAACGCGCGCTGAAATCTGGAAACTGGGCAGAGGGCATCAGCTTGAGCCAATCTTCGGCCCCGTCATAATGCCAGAAAATATCCGTCCCATCCCATATGAATTGCATATCCATGGGCGGGAAAATCCACCAGCCGAACGCCGAGGCGCTGGTGACCGCCTCACAATATCGGAACGCCCGCGTCGGCAATGTACCCAGTGCCGAGCGATCGGCCGGCCGCGGCTTTTCGGCGGTGTCAATCAATTGGTGGAAGCAAGCGACGGGTTTGGCAGGGTCTCTCACGTTCCGGATCTCCATCGAGAGGGTACCCCGCGGGCTCGGGTGAGCCCGCGGGGGCCCGTTCAACCGCGAATGGCCGGCAGACGGATGCCGCCGCCGATACGCACGCGGCCGGTGTCCTGGGTCGCGCTCTGGAGAGGAAGCCTGATCATAATAGAGTCCTTTTGCTTAAGGTCTTGTCAGCCCGGCATGGGATGACTGATCGGCGAGGCTACCCCCCGAACAACAAAGCGGGCGCCCCGCAAAAATCGGGGCGCCCGCTTGGTTAGCATGGGGTGAGAGACCTGGGCGCTGGCCGATCAGGCGCACCAATCCCGTTGACGGAGCGATTGATACGCTGCGTTCAGGATTGTTGTCAAGAAAAATTTCTCCAATGTAGGAAATAAAACCATCATAGCGTCTTGGTCCAGGCCTGGAGCAGCAGGCTCGTGCCCGCGACGGCCAGCCAGGTGAGGAAACCCAGCACCAGCGGCTTGGTTCCGGCCCCGACAAATGCGCGCCAGTGGCCTTGCAGGCCGACGGCGGCCAGCGCGACCACCAGGATGCAGCGTCCAATGACCTGAATGTCCCCGGCGTAGGAGCCGAACAGCCCGAGCGATTTCAGCACGGCCGCACCGAGAAAGGCCACGATGAACATTGGGATAGCATCGAAGACCCGCTTGCCGAGCGATGTGCTTTTGCTCGTATCAGCCGGATCGAGCCACGGCATGGCCAGGCCGAAGCCCACCACCAGCGGGATGATCAGCGTTGTTCGGGTCAGTTTGACGATGGTGGCGGCTGTGCCGGCGTCCTGACTATAGGCGAAGCCGGCGGCGACCACGGCGGAGGTGTCGTTCACCGCGGTGCCGGCCCAAAGTCCGAATCCCGCGTCGCTCAGCCCCATCATGTGGCCGAGGGCGGGGAACAGGAAGACCGCGACCATGTTAAAGAAGAAGATGACGGTCACGGCGTAGGCGATTTCCTCGGCTTTGGCGCGGATGACCGGTGCCAGTGCCGCGATGGCGGAGGCGCCGCAAATCGTTGTGCCCATCCCGATCAGGCAGCGCATGCGCCAATCGATTCCCATCGCTTTGCCAAGCCCCAGGGCGCAAATCAGCCCGGCGGCGATGGTGATGATCAGGAGCGGCAGCGAATCCCAGCCGGTTTTGACGATATCGCCGATATCCAGGCTGGCGCCGAGCACGATAATGCCGCCTCGTAGCGCATATTTGCTGACCTCGCCGATACGCAGCGTGGGGATGCGCAAAGGTCCTCGCAACCCATTGGTGATCATCACGCCGATCGCGATAGCGATGAGCGGCGCGCCGATGAGGGGCATTTTCGCGCCGGCCGCCAGGGCCACGGCGGCGATTGCCACGCAGAGGGTGATGCCAAGCGTCAACCGGGCCCAGGCCGGTTGCGCTGCGGTGGCACGCGATGCGGTCGCGCCCTGTCCTGATGGTGCCATGTCGTCCTCCCGAGAATCGGGGGGAGTATGACCGGAAACAGCATTCTTGTCCCTAGGATCGATTTAGGGCGAAAAATCCCCCCGGCGTGAGGGTTGGCAGTGGTTTCATGCTCCTGCCAGGTGAACGCGATTTTCGACCGCGTTGATTGTGAAAGCATCAACCCCATCAATCGCATTGCACATAGCACCGGGCGCCACCCCGCGTCGCAGGCGGGCGCACCCGCGACGGCAAGGATCGTTGTTCCAGAACATTGGCATGACCATTCAGGCTCCGATATCCGCGAATCCGCGCGTCCGCGGTTCGTGGAAACGATGCCGGCCGTAAGTAACAACGCCCCAAACCAAAATAAATTTTGATCCAGGGCTTGATTTTGATCTGGTGGTGGGCAACGCTAATTTCGTTCATTGCGCCGTCGCCGGCGGCAACAGGTGCCGCGGGGCGGGCTGAATTGGAAGTTTGCGTCTGGTGAGGGCGGAACGAAACGGCGGCGGGGCCTTGCGAAGGGGTGAAATGCCCATTCTGAGGCTGCGTTTACTGGGCCATATGGCCATCGATGATCCGAATGGGATCGTGTCATTACCGAGATCACGCAAGACACGGGCGATTTTGGCGATACTGGCCTTGGCGACACCACGCCCGGTCATGCGGTTAACCCTCACCGGGTTACTCTGGAGTCAACGTCAAAACGAACAGGCACGCGCCTCGCTGCGCCAGGCAGTACATGAATTGCAAGATACATTGGGGGCAGATTATGCATCGCTGCTTCAGGCTGAGCGTCACCACCTGACTCTGCGGGGCGAAGGCCTGGCCGTCGACGTGCTGAGCCTGGCACAGATCACCGCACCGCGGCCCGAAACGCTGCGTACATTCCAACAGATATTGCTTGAAGACCTGGGCGGGCTCGATCCGGCTTTCGATCGTTGGCTGACCGATGAACGCAGCAGGTTGGTACGCGCGTCAGTGGCACTCGGCGAACGAATTCTATCCGAGCAAACCGATCCCGCGGATATCATTAAGGCAGCAGAGCAACTGCTGCTGACCGAGCAAGGTCATGAAGGTGCCTGGCGCGCCATTATCCGGTGCCATTTGGAAGCAGGTGACCGCCATCTCGCCCGCCAGGTCTATGAACGCTGCCGGGCGGCGCTGGCCGGCCGCGGCCAGGCATTGCCGTCCGCTGAGACTGAAGACCTGATGAACCGGGTCGCCCCGCCGCCGCTGCCGCGCCGGATCCTCACGGGGGAGGATGCGGCTGTCGCACCGGCCCAGGTGGCGCCGCCGTCGGGCGGGCGTCAGGGTGTCCGTCTGGGAATCCTGCCTTTACGTGTCGTCGATCCGTATCAGACGCAGCGTTCTGATGGTCTGGCGCAAGGCCTCGCGGTCGGGCTGACCGAGGAAATCACGACGTCGATGGCCCGATTTCGCTGGATCTCCTGCGTGTCTGGAAGTTCGTTGGCGGCTATCAGTGGCGATGCGCGGCCGGGTGCTTTGCCGTGGGAAGCGATCGGTGTTGATTTCGTGCTCGATGGCACACTGCAAAGCAGCGTTTCGCAGATGCGGCTGCTCATGCGAATCATTGATATGCGTGCCGGCGGGGAAGTGATGTGGGCGCGCCGGTTCGATCGTGAAGTCTCCGACATACTGGCCTTGCAGGACGAGCTCGCGGCCGAACTGGTCGCGCAAATCGACCCGGAACTTTTGATCCGGGAGGGAGAACGGGACAGACCGCGCCGGCAGGCGGGAACAACGGCGATGTCGGGGAACGACATGGTCCTGCGCGCGGTGCCGGCCATCTATCGACTGGAGCGCGGTGGCTTCCATGCCGCGGGGCAATTGCTGGAAGACGCATTGCTCGCGGACCCGGACAACCCTTCGGCGCACGCGTGGTACGCTTATTGGCATCTATTCCTGGTCGGGCAAGGCTGGACACAGGATCCGGCCGCGGCGGCGCGCCGCGGCGCCGCTCTGGCGGAGCGCGCCGTGACCCTCGATCCCGGTGACGCAAGGGCTCTGACTCTGGCCGGGCACGTGCGCGGCTATCTCGGCAAGCGCCCGCGGGAGGCAGCGGCGCTGCATGACCGGGCGATCGCGCTCAATCCCAATCTCGCGCTGGCCTGGTGCTTTTCGGGGTTGTCGCTGACATATCTGGGAGAGCATGAGGACGCTTTGATACGGGTGAGGCAGGCCAGCCGCATGTCGCCGTCTGATCCTCACTCCTTTTTCTTCGATATGGCGATGACACTTCCTTATCTCTTGCGCGGTGAGGATGAAAAGGCGGTGGAGTTCGGCCGGCGGGCCGTTGAGCTTAATCCCGGATTCTCTTCGTCATTCAAACTATACCTGTCCGCGCTCGGTCATCTTGGCAGGGACAGCGAAGCGGCCGAAGTACGAAGGCGGCTGCTGGATCTGGAGCGGGGATTCTCAATCGCCGATGCCATCGCCCGCGCCCCGCTGACACAATCTGAGGATATCGCCCGTTATGCGGAAGGGTTGCGCCGGGCCGGGCTGCCGGAGGTCAACACGTCGAAAACTGATGATCCCGATTGATTTTCGGCCATGCACCCCGCACAGTCGAGGCAGGCGCGGGCTCAGCCGCGCAAAAGAACTTGTGGAGACAGGGATATGATGTGGCCAGGGCACAAGGGCGCGGTCGCGCTGCTCGCGGGATTGTTTTTGGGTACATTGGCGGCTGGGCCCGTATTGGCCGACGGGACTGGTTCGGCGACCCTGGATGCCGCGCGGGCCCGCGGGCAGTTGGTGTGCGGCGTGTCCGGCCAGGTCGCCGGTTTCTCCCTGCCCGATAGCCAGGGCGTGATGCGCGGTCTGGATGCCGACACCTGCCGGGCGATCACCGCCGCGGCGCTGGGCGATGCCAGCAAGCTGAAATTCGTGCCGACCACGGCGCAGAACCGGTTTACCGCGCTGCAATCGGGCGAAATCGACGTGCTGTCACGCTCCACCACCTGGACGCTTGGCCGCGAGGGCAATCTGGGCCTGATGTTCGCCTGGGTGAACTATTATGACGGCACCGGCTTCCTGGTGAAGAAATCCGCCGGCGTGAAGTCGGTCAAGGAAATGGACGGCGCCACGATCTGCGTGCAGCCGGGCACGTCCACCGAGCTGGCGATCTCTGACTATTACCGTCTCAACAAGATGAAGTTCACGCCGATCCTGATCCAGGAACTGGCGGAGATTCAGGGCGCGTTCCTGTCGGGCCGCTGCGACGCGTATTCGACGGATGCCTCGGCACTGGCGACATTCCGCTTCAGCCAGGGCCCGAAGGCCGAGGATCTGGTGCTTTTGCCGGATATCATCAGCAAGGAGCCGCTGGGCGTGATGGTCCGCAAGGGCGACGACAAGTGGTTTGACGTGGCGCGCTGGACCTTTGGCGCGATGATCATCGCCGAGGAAAAAGGCATCACCCAGGCCAACGTGGACACCTTCCTGACCAGCACCGACCCGGATATTCGCCGCCTGCTGGGCGTTGAGGGTGAGATGGGCAAGGCGCTCGGGCTCGATCCCAAGTTCGGCTACAATGTCATCAAGGCTGTGGGTAACCTCGGCGAGATGTGGGACCGCAACATCACCCCGATGGGCGTGCCCCGCGGGATCAACAACATCTGGACCAAGGGCGGGCTGCAATACGCCCCGCCGATGCGCTGATCCGCATTTGACGATAAAAGCCGCCGGTTCGTACCGGCGGCTTTTTTTTGTGCGTTGCACCGGTTGATCTGTGCCGCGGAACTGTAGCACAGTTGCGCCTTGCTGAATTGCAATTGGTGCAAGCGCGTTGGTCCAGATTTTGCCTGATAAAACGAATGGGGTGGCTCCGGCCGACCCGCGCCTGGTTGGGGCCCGCAAGGCCCCGCGGAAGCCGTTGCGCCTGTCGTGGGCTGACCCGCGGTTCCGGGCGCTGGTCTGGCAGGTGGTGATCATCGGCACGGTGGCCGCGATTGGCTGGTATCTGGTGTCGAACACCAACCACAACCTGGCCGCGCGGCGCATCGCCACCGGATTTGG
>CAIUPC010000795.1 GCA_903900905.1 uncultured Acetobacteraceae bacterium | reverse complement strand
GGGACCAATCGCGGCAGAGGCGGAAACCTTGGTCCCCGGGACAAGCCCGGGGATGACGGGGTGACGGGGATGACGGGGATGACGGGGTGACGGGATGACGGGGATGACGGGGTGACGGGGATGGTGCGGGATCATGGCATTTTGGCCCGGCGTCTCGCAGCGCATAAACATCAACGCGCGACATGCAACCACTCAGGGGTAACAATGACCACAACAGGCCGATTGGATCGCGGTGACGGCACGGAGCTCGCCTGGAGCGCGCAAGCGGGGCGCGGGCCAACCATCGTGTTCCTGCCGGGGTTCCGCAGCGACATGTCCGGCGACAAGGCCACCGGCCTGGCGGAATTCGCCGCGGCGCGCGGGCAGGCGATGCTGCGCTTCGACTATTCCGGGCATGGCGCCAGCGGCGGCGACTTCCTGCAGGGCTGCATCGGTGACTGGGCGGCCGATACGCTGACTGTCATCGATCATTTGACCTCGGGGCCCATTATCCTGGTGGGCTCGTCGATGGGTGGCTGGATCGCGTTGCTGACCGCGATGGCGCGGCCGGAGCGGGTCGCGGCCCTTGTCGGCATCGCCGCGGCGCCGGATTTCACGCAGCGTCTGATGTGGGACTCGATGGCGCCGACAGAGCGGGTGACTTTGCTGCGGGACGGCGTGCTGCATGTCCCAAGCCAGTATGGCGACCCGACCCCGATCACCCAGCGGCTGATCGAGGACGGGCGCAAGCACCTGATCCTCGATGCCCCGATCCCCTTCACCGGCCCGGTCCGGCTGCTGCATGGCCAGGCCGATCCGGATGTGCCGTGGGAGCTTGCGCTGAAGATCGCGGGGGCGGTGGTCAGCACGGATGTGGCGGTGACGCTGATCAAGGACGGGGATCATCGCCTGTCCCGGCCCCAGGACCTGGCGGTTCTATACCGGACGGTTGGCGCGCTCCTCGGCGAGGATGGCGCGTAGGCCCTCGCGGTAGGTCGGATAGCGCCATTCCAGGCCGAGGGCGGCCTTGGTCTTAACGCAGGCGACCTTGCGGTTCTCGGCCCAGAAGCCGCGCGCCATCGGACTCAGGCCCGGGAGCGCGGTTTCGAACGCCACGGGCGGCGGCGGCGCGATCCCCAGCAAGGCGGCGGCTTCGGTGACCACGACCGCGCTTTCCGACGGTTCGTCATCGGTCAGGTTCAGGTCGCGCCGGCCTTCTCCGCGGGCCTGGCGCATCGCGGCCACGACCGCGCGGGCGATGTCGTCGCGATGGATGCGCCCGAACTGGTGCCCAGGCTTGATCGTCCGCCGCGCGGTGCCCGCCCGCAGGTCGTCGAAGGCGCTCCGGCCCGGGCCGTAGATCCCCGCCAGGCGGAAGATATCGACCGCGGCTTTGTGGGCGAAAGCGGCCCAGGCGTCCTCCGCCGCGACCCGCCGGGCGCCGCGCGCCTGGGTGGGCGCGGGTGGCGTGTCTTCGTCCACCCAGCCGCCGTCGCGGTTGCCGTAGACGACGGTGCTGGACAGATAGCCGAACCAGCGCGCGGGCGCGGCGGCCAAAGCGGCGGCATAGCGCGCCAGCACCGGATCGCCGACCTCGTTCGGGGCGGCGGTGGTCAGGATATGGGTGGCCTGCGCGATCGCGTCCTCCGCCGCATCGAACGGGATGCAGCCGGGGGTGGCTGAGCGCGACGTGGCGGTGACGGTGAAGCCGGATTCCCGCGCCGCGGCGGCGATGGCCGCGCCGGAATAGCCGAGGCCGAAGATCAGAAGGTGCATATCGTTCTCTCGGACAAGGCGGCGATCACAAATCGGCTGGTTCCAGGCCTGTGCTTTTCGCGATGCGCGAGAGCATGCGCGGCCCGATTTCCTCTCCGTCGTGGAAAGCGAACACGATATCGGACCAGCCCGGACGGGACAGAATACGATGAGACCCGGTTTGTCGTTTGATCGTCCAGCCGATACGCTGCAGCGCGCGTAACAGGACGGTCGCGCGGACCGAAGGCCAGTTGGTCACGCGGGGGCAAAGAGCGTGCTTGCTCCGTCGGGAACAGGCTCGCCGTGTTCAATCATGTCGGCGATCACGCGGCATGCGAGGGCTGCGACGCGGGACCGTGCTTCGGCCGCGGTGGCGCCATAGGCTAATGCGCCGGGAAGCGCCGTGACCTCCGCGATCCAGCGTCCATCGTCTTCCTGTTCGATCTCGATCGTCAGCATGGTCCGCTCCTCATGCGTTGATATCATGGTGATGAATCGACGCCATTGCGAGTGGTATGGATGAAGCCTGGGCCATGACACATCATTGACCCTGATAGGGAAACAGCCTCTTCACGCATCCCCCCAGCGCCGCAGGACCAGCCGCCCGAACGCGCCCAGCCCGAAATTGATCGTGATCCCCGCCAGCGCCAGCAGCATCAGCGCCGCGAACATGCGCGGCATTTCCAGCCGGAAGCTGGCCTCCAGAATGCGGTACGCAAGGCCCGAAGCGAAGCCGCCGGATCCCGCCACCAACTCCGCCACCACCGCGCCCACCAGCGCCAGCCCACCAGAAATGCGCAGCCCCGACAGGAAATACGGCAGTGCCGCCGGCAGACGCAGCAGGACCAGGGTCCTCCAGCGCCCGGCGCCGTAGAGCCGGAACAGATCCCCCAGCTCCGGCGGCGGGGAGGCCAGGCCGGTCGCGGTGTTCGCGAACAGCGGGAAGAAGGCCACGATCGTGGCGCAGACCACCAGGGAGGTGAACGGATCGCCCACCCAGATGATGATCAAAGGCGCGATGGCGGGCAGGGGGGTGACCTGCAACGCCACCGCCCAGGGCTGAATCGCGGCCTGCGCCATCCGGCTCGTGGCCATGGCGATGGCCATGGAGGCACCCAGGATCGCGGCCACCAGCAAAGCCACGAACGTCACCGTCAGCGTCGAGGCCAACGACACCAACAACCCCTCCGGGTCGGCCAGAAACGCGGCGGCAACGACGGTGGGGCCGGGGATGATATAGACCGGGACCTCAGCGAGGCGGACCGCCGCTTCCCACAGGACCAGGGCCAGCAGGCCGAACAGATAGGGGGCCAGGCGGAGGATCATGAGAGCGCGGCTTCCATCGCCAGGGTGATCGCCGCGACCAGGGCCGCGTAAGCGGGGTCGAGCCTGGTGTCGCCGGTGTGAACCAGCGGTGAGGCCATTTCGCGGGCGATGCGGCCGGGCCGCGGCGTCATCAGCACCACGCGGCGGGCGAGGAAGGCGGCCTCATAGATGGAATGGGTGACGAAGACGACGGTGCAGCCGATGCTCTGGTGCAGGCCGAGCAGGTCGGATTGCAGCCGGTGGCGGGTGAACTCGTCCAGGGCGGCGAAGGGCTCGTCCATCAGCAACAGGCGCGGTTTGGTGACCAGAGCGCGGGCGATCGAGACGCGCATGCGCATGCCGCCGGAGAGCTGCCGTGGCCGCGCATCCTCAAACCCCGTCAGCCCGACACGGCCCAGGGCTTCGGTGATGGCCGGCTGCGCCTGGGACCGCGACTGGCCGCGCAAGCGCAGCGGCAGGAACACGTTTTCGGCCGCGGTGGCCCAGGGCAGCAGCGTGGCGTCCTGGAAGACATACCCGACCTCCCCCGGTGCGGGCGGTCGCCCGGCATCCCAGGTCAACGTCCCCGAGTCCGGCTGATCCAGCCCGGCGATCAGGCGCAGCAGGGTAGATTTGCCGCAGCCGGAGGGGCCGAGCAACGCGACGAAATCCCCCGCTTCCAGCCGCAGGGAGGCATCGAGCAGGGCCTGCGTCCCGGTCGGGAAGCGGCGGCCAACATGGGAGATGGTCAGCATGCGTGTAGGGCCGTGGGATTGTTGGGGAGCTGGGCGCCCGTCAGCCGGCGGGCACAGTGCCGAAACCCGTCATCCCCGGGGATGACGGTTTTGACGGGGAACACGGATTTTGCCGTAAATCCGTCGCACGCAATGGCCCCCCTAAACCCGTCATGCCGACGCAGGTCGGCATCCACGCCTTTTTGTTTTGAGGCCACGCAAGGCGTGGAAGCCGACTTGCGTCGGCATGACGATGGGAGGCAGCGGCGGCCGCTCCACCTCAAGGATGTCAGGTGTCCCACGCCAACCAGCTGCCCTTACTTCTCCATCCCCACCTTCTTGTTCACAAAAGCCAGCGTATAGGCCTTCGACACATCCATCCCCTTCGGATACAGGCCCTGATTGGCGACCGAGGCATAGAACCCCGCCCAACGCGCCGAAGACATCGCGCCAATCCCGTCCTTCGCCGCGTCGCCGGACGCCAGGATGCCGTGCTTGTTCATCGACTCCCGGCCATAGGCCAGCAGGGCGTCCGTCATCTCCGGATTCTCTTTCTTGATCAGCTTGTTACCCGGGGCCGGGTCGCCGTTCAGGTAGGAATACCAACCCTCCAGCGAGGCATCGATGAAGCGCTGGACCTGCTCCGGCTGCTCTTTGATGCGCTTGTCCGACGTCGCGATCAGGCTGCCATAGCCGGTGAAGCCGGCATCCGCGACCAGCAGCACGACCGGGTCCTCATGCGCGGTTTCCTTGATCGAGAACGGCTCCGACCCCAGGAATCCCTGCTGGATCGCCTTCTTGTCCGACAGATAGGGCGCGAGGTTGAAGGTGTACGGCCGGATCTGCGCGTCGGTATAGCCGAATCGGACCTTGAGGAAGTTCCACCAGCCGACACGCGTATCGGCGCTGATCATGATGGGCTTGCCCTTCAGCGCCTCGAACGTGTCGTTGCCCTGGCCGGGATGCGCGATCAGGACCGAGGGGTCCTTCTGGAACATCGCCGCGACAGTGCGGAAGGGGATGTTTTCCTTGACGAAATTCAGCGCCAGGAAGGAGTTGGAGCAGATATTGTAGTCCAGCCGCCCGGCCAGCAGCAGCTGGGTGTGGTTCACCTGCGGGCCGCCCTGCTGCACCGTAACCTCCAGCCCGTGTTTGGCGTAGATGCCGGTGGCGACGGCCTGATAGTAGCCGCCATATTCGGCCTCCGCCTTCCAATCCAGGCCGAAAGTCACCTTTTCGGCCGCGGCGGCCGGGGCAGCGAAGGCCAGCAAGGCCAAAAGGGGCAGGAGGCGGCGCATCAGGCGTTTCCTTCGGTACGAATGCATAAGACGCATGACAATGACACCGCCCGGGGCTGGGTTCAAATAGCGCGGTTCGGGCGCTGGCTGCACCAAATGGACCGCTCCATGCCTCCGGCCCGTCATCCATTTTGCGTGCTGGAATAAGCAGAGCACAGTCGGTCGAAGGTCACCCCGCCTGGCAAACCCCGGTTCCGGAGGAGACCGCGTCTCTCATCGGGCGGCGTTCAAGCCGCCATCTGCGCCACCGTCATCACCCCATCCGTCACCGTCGTCCGGCGCAGATCGCGCGGGAACACGGTGTCATCATATGGCCGCGCCCGGTGCATCGTGGTGCGGTTGTCCCACATCACGAGATCGCCCACTTTCCACGTGTGGCTGATCACGAATTCACGCTGGGTCGCGTGCTCCGTCAGTTCGCGGATCAAAATCTGCGCTTCCGGCGCTGGCCAGCCGAGGATGCGCCCGGCATGCGACGACAGGAACAACGACTTGCGCCCGGTTTTCGGATGCGTGCGCACCAGGCGCTGGCGCACCGGGGCGAAGGCCCGCAATTCGGATTCAGTGAAGGGAATGCCGAGCGTGCCCTTGGAGAAAATGCGGCTGTGCTCGCAGACCAGGTCCTCGATCCGGGCCTTCATCTTCGCGTGCAGCGCGTCATAGGCGGCGCGCATATCGGCGAACTGGGTATCCCCCCCATCCGGCGGCAGCACATGCGCGTTCAGCAGCGAATAGCGCGCCGGAATGGCCTTGTAGCTGCTGTCGCTGTGCCAGAGCTGGTTGCCGAGGCCGGACATGCGCTTGCGGTCATCGCCAGACAGGATCGACCCATCCGGCCCCAAATTCGAAATATCCGAAATCCCGGGATCAGCGATCCGCACGCCGCCAGCGGCCTGGATCTGGGTGTAAGGCGGCTCCTGCTCCCCGAAATTCAGGGTGAAGGTCACCTGCTGCTCGGTGGTCAGGGGCACGGGGTGGCGGAAGATCAGCACGCCGAACCGGTCCATGCCGGCATCGACGGCGGCGGCCTGTTCCGCGGTGAGAGGCTGGCTGATATCGACGCCGGTGCATTCGGCGCCGAAGCCGGGGCGGCAGGGGGTGAAAGTGACGGACATGATGGGGTCCTCCGAATAGAGAAGCCGGGTGTCAGCGCGCGGCCACGGGCTGGATGCGGGAGCCTTCGCTGACTTCGTCCGGCAGGTTGATCGCGACTTTGTCGCCGTTTTTTACCCCTTCGGCCAGCCGGACGCGAATGCCGTCGGTGCTGGCGACCTTAACCGGGCGCATGCGGACCAGGCTATCCTCACCCACGACGGCGGCAAAGCTGTTGGTGCCGCGCACGATCAGCCCGGCGACCGGGATTTCCGGCAGGCTTTCCATGGGCACGTGCAGCGTGACATAGGCAAAGCTGCCGGGGACCAGGAACTGGTCCTTGTTATCGACTTCCAGTTCGGTGAACAGCGTGCGGGTGCGGGGATCGAGCTGCCCCGCGGTGCGGGCGATTTTCGCCGTGACCTTCCGGTCTGAATTCGACCCATCACTGACATCCGCGAGGTCGCCGACACGCACATTCGGCACGTCGCGCTGTTCCACATAGATATTGATCCGCAGCTTGCGGTCATCGACCATCGTGACCAAGGGCTGGTTGCTGGTCTGGTTCGTACTGGCATTCTGAATCAAGGCGCCGGGATCGGCGAAGCGCGCCGTGATGCGGCCATTGAAGGGCGCCCGGATCGTTTCATAGGATTTGATCGTGCCGAGTTCCGCGACCTTGGCTTCGGCCATACGCGCATCGGTTTCCGCCTGTTCGATCGCCTGGGTCGAGCGGGCGCCGGAGGATACGAGATCGCGGGCGCGTTTGGCGTTCTTGCGCTTATTCTCCAGGTCCAACAGCGCACTGGCGAATTGGTTGTCGGTTTCAGCGGAGTCAATTTCCGCGATCACATCGCCTTCGCGCACCATATCGCCGCGATCGACCGCGATCGATTTCAGATAGCCGCCGACTTTGCTGTAAAGCGTCGCGGTCTGGTAGGCGCGGGTATCGCCGAGCAGGGTGATCAGCCGTTCTTTCGGTCCGGCGGCGACGGTGACAACCTGCACTTTCGGCCCCAGGGCGACGGACTCAGCCAGCGCCTTGCGGGTGGAAAATAATTCCGCGTCCTTGGCCTGCCAGATGCTCCAGACCCCGAAGCCCGCGCCGGCGACAATGCCGGCCCCGATGATGGTTGCCAGAAGGGAACCGAGAAATGTCCTTTTCTCAGCCATGATCGGTGGTCACTCCACTTGCCTGTGAACCAGCCGCTTCGGCGGCAAAACGTGCGTCCAGATCGTGCAGCGCCGGTTTGCCCCGCCGCAGCAGCGTATAGCCAATCGGCACGATGAACAAAGTCGCCAGCGTGGCGAAGATCAGCCCGCCGATAACCGCGCGGCCGAGCGGGGCGTTCTGCTCCCCGGCCTGACCCATGCCCAAGGCCATCGGGATCATGCCGATGATCATCGCCAGCGCCGTCATCATGATCGGGCGCAGGCGGATGCGCCCGGCCTCCATCACGGCGGCGAAGGGGCCGATGTCTTCTTTCGCGCGCAAATCATTAGCGAAGCTGACCATGAGGATTGAGTTCGAGACCGAAATGCCGACCGACATGATCGCGCCCATCAGCGATTCCACATTGATGGTCGTGCCCGTCAAAGCGAGGATCCAGACAATGCCGATCAACGCGCCGGGGACGGCCATCATGATGATGAAGGGATCGACCCAGGATTGGAACAGAATCACCAGCAATGCGTAGACCAGGATGACCGCCAGGATCATGCCCAGTCCCAGGCTGCGGAACGATGCCTGCATGACCTCGTTCTGGCCGCGAATATCGATGCGGGTGGTGATGGGCAGTCCCTTGCTGACCTCATCGATGGCTTTCTGAATATCGGCAGCGGTGCTGCCGAGGTCGCGCCCATCCACATTGGCGGCGATATCGATCACCCGCTGCACGGTATAATGGTTGACCGATTCCAGGCTGGAACGTGGGGTGATCGTCGCGATATCCGCCAGACGGATGACCGGCGCGGCCGGGGTGCTCGTTGGGGTTTGCAGGATCGCCGGGTCCGGCCGCCCAACCGGCGTATTTAACAAATCAGCTACCGAATTAATCGAACCGATCGGCGTTTGCACCGCCACCGTGTAGTTCACGTTATTCTGCGGATTGAGGAAGAAATTCGGCGCCACCAGCGAACTGGAGGACAGCGAGGTCAGCATGTTGTTGGCGACATCACGTTGACCAATCCCGAGCCGGATGGCGCGGAGGCGATCAACCTCCACCTGCAAGGCCGGATAATTCAGCACCTGTACCAGATGCGCATCGGCGACACCGGGAATCACCTGCAATTTGCGCAGCAATTGCTGGCCCAGCGCATAGGCCCGTTCGAAATTCGTATCCTGGATCTGGATATCAATCGGTGCCGGCAGGCCGAAATTCAGCACCTGGCTGACGATATCGGCGGTCTGGAAGTAGATGATGCTGCCGGGAAATTCTCCGGGCAGCCGGGCGCGCATGGCACGGATATAGTCGATCGTCGGGTGATGATTGGGCTTGAGCGCGATCAGCACCTCGGCATCCATCGAGCCGACATTGTCGCTGGGGACGAAGGCCAGGTTGAAGCTCGATGGAATGCCGACGTTGTCGTTGATGGTGTCGAGCTCATTGGCCGGAATGATCTGGCGGATGCTGTCTTCCAGCTTCAGCACCAGCTCCTCGGTCTTTTCCAGCTTGGTGCCGGGCGGGGCGCGGAAGTGCAGCTTGATCAGACCCACATCGGCGGCCGGGAAGAAGTCGAGACCGAGCGACGTGGCCAGCCCGCCCGTGACCACGGCGAGGCCCAGCGTACTGAACAGCACCAGCCCGCGGCGGCGTAGCGCGCCTTCCAGCAGATAGGCGTAGCCGTCGCGCACCTTGTTGAAGCCGCGGTCGAAGGCCCCGAAAAAGCCCTTGGGCGCGGCGTGGTGGTTCTTCTCCCCCGCCAGCAGCAGCCGCGCGAAGCTGGGCACGACGCTGAACGACAGTACGTAAGACGCCAGCATGCAGAGCACGACGGTGGCGGCCAGCGGGATGAACAGGAAGCGCGACACACCGACAAGCAACACCACCGGGAAGAACACGATACAGATCGCGAGCGTTGCGACGGTCAGCGGCTGAATGACCTCATTCGTGCCGTCCAGGATCGCCACCGTCAGCGGTTTGCCCAGGGTCAGGTTACGGTGGATGTTCTCGATGGTGACGGTCGCGTTATCGACCAGCAGGCCGATGGCCAAAGCCAGGCCGCCGAGCGTCATCAGATTGATGGAATTCCCGGTCAGGAACAGGCCGACCAGCCCCGCGAAGATCGACAGCGGGATGGAGGCCGAGACGATCACCGTGTTCCGCCAACTGCCCAGGAAGATCAGGATCAACACGGAGACGAGGATGGAGGACAGGATCGCCTCATGCACCACGTTCTCCACCGCGCCGCGCACGAAGACCGACTGATCGAAGTCGAGCTTGATGTCCAACCCATCCGGCGCGGCGGCCTTGATCAGCGGCAGTGCCTCGCGGGCCGCGTCGACGACCGCCAGGGTGGACGCGTCGGCGTGTTTGAGAATGGCCAGATAGACCGCGCGCTTGCCATCGACATGCACAATGTTGTTCTGCACCGCGAAACTGTCGGTGACCTTGGACACGTCCCCCAGCGTCACCGGCGCGCCGCCGAACACCCCGATGGGGAGTTGATTGAACCGATCCACCAGTTCCGGGCTGGAGTTCAGCTTCACATTGTATTCGCGATCGCCAATCCGCGCGGTGCCGGCCGGCACGATCACGTTTGAGGCCTGCAAGGCCGTGACGACATCGTTGGGGGAGAAGCCCTTGGCGACCATGCGGTCCTGGTCGAGGGCGACGATCATCTGCCGCTGCTTGCCGCCGAATGGGCCGGGGGTGGACAGGCCGGGGATGGTGAACAGGCGGACGCGGATGAAGTTCAGGCTGTAGTCGGAAATCTGCTGTTCGGTCAGCGTGTTGCTCGACAGCGTCATCTGCACGACAGGCACGTTGGACGCGTTGAACTGAATCACCGCCGGTGGCTGCATCCCTGGCGGCGCACTGCGCAATATACTGTTGTTCACCGCCGTGATCTGCGCGATCGCCCCGCCGATTTCGGTGCCGGGCTGGAAGTAAACCTTCAACAGGCCGGTGCCGGGGATCGACTGCGACTCGATGCGCTGAATGCCGTTGACGGTGGTCGAATAGGCGCGCTCGGTGATGAAGACGACGCGCCGTTCCATGTCTTCGGTGCTGAGGCCGGGATAGTTCCAGACCACCATGACCACGGGGATGTCGATGATGGGAAAAATATCAACGATCATGCGGGTAACCGACATCGCGCCCATCAGCACGATCAGCATCGCGGCGATCGCTGAGGTATATGGGCGGCGCAAAGCAGTGCGCACCATGCCGATCATTGCGTGACTCCCCCGCTTCGCCGCGGTTGATCGCGGCGAATGCAAGGATCGTTCATGCCACCGCGGCGCCCGGCTGCCAAGCGGGGCTAGGCCTACCGCCTGTCGGCGTGGCAGATTGGGTGCATCGTTTGAGGGGGAAATTCATCCATGGATCAGTACAAAATCGATCGCGCGGCCGCCATTCTCGTGCGGGCCCGCCGCGACATGCAGCCGCTGCGTGGTCTGCCGGAGGGGCTGAAGCCCATGACGGTCGATGAGGGCCATGCCATTCAGGACGCGGTCAGCAAGTCGCTCGGCAAGCTGATTGGCGGCTTCAAGGCGATGGCGCCGCCGAACCAGCAGCCCAATCGCGGCATTATCTATGCCGACACCATCCACGCGTCGCCCTGCGATTTCGCGGCTGCCCGGGTGCCGCAATGCGGCGTGGAAGGGGAAGTCGCTTTCGTGTTCCGCCAGAGCCTGCCCAATCGTGCGGTGCCTTATTCCCGCAACGAAGTGGCCGCCGTGCTCGACGCCTGCGCGGCGATCGAGGTGATTCATGGCCGCTACAGCCAGGATGCCCCGGTCTCCAACCTGGAGAAGCTGGCGGACTCGATCATCAACGGCGGCCTGGTGTGTTCGGCGGCGACGC
Source organism: uncultured Acetobacteraceae bacterium (assembly GCA_903900905.1). Taxonomy (GTDB): domain Bacteria; phylum Pseudomonadota; class Alphaproteobacteria; order Acetobacterales; family Acetobacteraceae; genus Rhodopila. The sequence continues at coordinate 2,331 of CAIUPC010000795.1, read as the reverse complement.
CGGATTGGCGCGGCCTGGACCTGGGTTCGATCAAGGTGACGATGACGGTGAACGGCCAGGTTGATCTGGAGAAGAACGGCGGCCATCCGCTGGGCGATCCGCTGGGCGTGGCGGTGGAGATGGCCAATATGTGGCGGTCGAAGGGCGGCGTGCGCGCCGGCCAGATCGTGACCTGCGGCTCCTATACCGGCCTGAAGTATCTCAAGCCCGGCGATGTCTGCGGCGTGACGTTTGAGGGGCTGGGTTCGGCGACGGTCACGTTCTCCGTCTGACGAATATCTTGACGGAACGGGGGTGGTTGGCTTATTTGGACGGTTATGGAGGTCCAAATGGATCAGGATCAAGACTTCTTATCCACACCGCTGCCACTCCCGAAACCCTTTGCCGGTCATTTGGCGGAAGCCCGAATGCCGATCTGGGGGCTGGAAACTGCGATTGCTGGCGGGTTGTCGCGCGATGTTCTGTTGGATGTCGCGCATGCCATCTGTATCGACCCGGTTGAGACCAACAAGCTGGTGCACGCGGTGGTGCCGAAATCCAGCCTGAACCGGCGCGGCACGCTGACGCCGGCGCAGGGGGAGCAGACTGAACGTCTGGCACGCCTGTTCGAGTACGCCTGCCGGGTGTTCGGCGATGACGCCGATGCCCGCGCCTTCTTTCAGCGCCCGCACCCGGAATTGCAGGGTCGGCGGCCAGTGGATGCGGCTTTGACCGAACTGGGCGGGCGGATGGTCGAACGCGTGCTCGATTCACTGCTGTTCGGCTTGCCGGTTTAAGTGCGCTTCTGGCGTATCGGCAGCGCGCTGTTTCCGGTCTGGAGCGCGGAGGGCGCGCGCATGAAAGGCGGCCGCTGGAACCATCCGGGCACGCCCGCGATCTACGCCGCGACGTCCTATGCCTCCGCCGCGCTGGAGATTCTGGTGCATGCCAATATCGGCCGGGTGCCGCGCGGCTTCCACTATGTCAGCATTGACGTGCCGGATGACGCATCCGTTCAGCGGGTGGGCGTCGATGATGTCGCGGGCTGGGATGAGACCCCGCCCGGCCTGTCAGCCGGGGTGGGCGATGCCTGGCTGCGGGGACGCACGGCGCTGGTGCTGATGGTGCCATCCGCGGTGACGCGGGGGCTGGATGAGAACGCGGTCCTCAATCCCATGCACCCCGATTTTGCCCGCATCACGGTCAGCGCCGAGGCGCCGGCGCTGTGGGATGAGCGGCTGATCAATCGTTAACCAGCCCGCCATCGACATTGTAGCATTGGCCGGTGATGTTGCGCGCGCCGGGTGACGCGAGGAAGACCGCCATGGCGGCGATATCCTCGGGGTCATTGACGCGGTTCAGGGGAATGACCGCGGCGCGGCGGCGTTCCATTTCCTCAATCGTCAGGCCTTCGTTCTGGGCCCGGACTCGCAGATTGGCGTCCGATAGCGCCGAGCGGGTCACGCCGGGGCAGATCGAATTGACGTTGAGGTTGTGCTTCGCCAGCTGCTGCGACGCGGTTTTGGTCAGGCTGATCACCGCGCCCTTGCTGGCGGCATAGGCGGCGTTGGACGCGCCGGCATAGCCGCGCCCGGCGATGGAGGCGATGTTGATGATCCGCCCCTCCCGCCGCGGGATCATCTCGCGGGCGACGCGTTGCAGGCAGAAGAACACGCCCTTGGCGTTGACCCGGTGGATGCGGTCCCAGTCGGCTTCCGTGAGGTCCATGATATCGGCGCGGCGGGTGACGCCGGCATTGTTGACGGCGATGTCGATGCGGCCGAATTCGGCCATCGTTTCCCGCACGATGCGGTCGATCTCCCCGACATCGCCGACATCGGCTGTCAGCGCCATGCTGCGGCGCTGGAAGCCCATGACGGAGGCCGCGGTTTGTTCAGCCGTTGCGCCATTGATATCGACCACGACCACATGCGCCCCGGCTTCGGCCAGAGCGATGGCGCAGGCGCGGCCAATACCGTTGCCGGCGCCGGTGACCAGGGCGACTTTGTCGGTGAGCAGCATGGGGACGATCCTTTATGGGGTGGGGAAAAAGCCCGTGAACGCGGAGGACGGTAAGGCCGGCCCCATGGCGCCCGCGAGATCGCCTTGCGTCAGCGCGGTGGCCGCGGTTTCGATCGATCGCAGCGCCACGCGATACAAGGCGGCGCCCAGGCTGACCCGGCGCACGCCGGCGGCCGCGAGCTCCGCCATCGGCACCATGCCCGACCGTGGCCCCAGCAGCACATTCACCGGCTTCGGCGAGACCGCTTTCACCACCGCCCGGATCGCGTCCATATCGGGCAGGCCAGGGGCGTAGAGCACATCAGCGCCCAGTTCGGCGAAGGCGGTCAG
>CAIUPC010000794.1 GCA_903900905.1 uncultured Acetobacteraceae bacterium | reverse complement strand
GGGGGCAATCCCCCCGAAACTGTGCCTTTTCACCCCTCCCCCCAGCCCCCTCCCTCAAGGGGAGGGGGAGACATCGTGGGTTAACATCAGGGGCGGCTGGAATTAGACCCCGGCCGTCGCGCGCATCAGCGCCTCGATCGACGGGCGCGCGTCTAAATCCCAGGCCGCCGCGATGACCGCGTCGATTGAGCCGGCGAATCCGCCATGCGTGGCGGAATCCCTGACTTTGGCTTCGATCTCGGCGTCCGACAGCGGGCTCTCGTTGCTGCCCTTGGCGTGGTGAATGGTGGCGGTCAGGCTGCGTCCGTCATGGGTGCGCACCGTCGCGGTGGCGGCGCCGCGGGGCAGGGTGGCATCCAGCCTGGCCGTGGTGCGGGCACGGAAGGCGGCGACGGCGGGGTCATGGACGGTCGCATCCTCGAACTCCCGCAGCCCGGCGGCGCCGAACAGGAAGGATACCGCCGCGCAATGATGGATGCTGACGCGGGAGTCGCGGTCATTGGTGACCACGCGGTCGCCGCGGTCGAGCAGCAGTTGCTCGCCGGAGACTTCCACCGCGGCGATGTCGGCCGCGGTCAGCCCGTGCTCGTGGCGCAGTGACAGGCAGGCGTCGATCACCGGGTGCATGACGATGCCACAGGGGTAGGGCTTGTAGGTGTTCTGGCCCGCCTCCCAACGCGATCCCAGTTCGCCGGTGATCTCCTCCACCACGGGGACATCGCCCATGGCGCGGGCCCAGCCCAAGGGCCCTTCCAGCGCGGCGGGGGCCGCAGTGTAGCCTTGTTCGGCCAGCAGCGCGGCGAACAGGCCGTTGCGGGCGGCGTTGCCAACGCTGACGTTCTTCGCGGCTTGCGGCAGGTTCTCCACCGTTCCCGCGGACTGGCTGGAGGCCAGGCCGATGGCATGCGCGGTCTGGGCCGCGTTGAGGCCCAGCAGCTTCGCGCTGGCGGCGGCGGCCCCGAAAATGCCGCAGGTCGAGGTGATGTGCCAGCCACGCGCGTAATGATAGGGGGAGACGGCGTTGCCGATACGGCAGGCGACCTCCATCCCCAGGATCAGCGCGTGCAGCACGGCGGCACCGGACAGGCCCCGTTGTTCGGCGAGTGCCAGGGCAACCGGGGACACCGGCGCGGCGGGATGGATGACGGTGCGCAGATGGGTGTCGTCGTAATCCAGCAGGTTGCCGCCGATAGCGTTGATGAAGCCGGCGCTGAGCGGGTCGAGCCGCTCGCTCCGCCCGATCACGGTCACCCGGCTGGCGCCGGACAGCGGCTCCAGCACCCGCATCGCCATGCTGATGGGCGGGCTTTGCGCGACGCCGAGGGCGCAGCCGATAAAGTTCAGCAACGAACGTTTGGCTTCGTGCCGCAGGGAAGCGGGCAGGTCATCCCAGCGGGAGTCCGCGACGAAGCGGCCGAGTTGTTCGGTGGCTGAGAAGGGCATCGCGTGGGTCCTGGACAGAAGGGTTGGGGCTTATAAGGGTGTGTTGTTGGTTCCTCTCCGGCGAACCCAATCGTCATGCCGATGAAGATCGGCATCCACGCCTGGCGAGGTCTCAACGGTGAACGGCGTGGATGCCGACCTGCGTCGGCATGACGGGTTGCGACTACCGCCGCCCTGCTTACGGGAACAGCTTCCCAGTCTCCCACCCCTCGCCTGCCTTTGTGAAGGTCGAACGGTCGTGCAGGCGGAAGGGCATATCCTGCCAGAACTCGAAGTAGTCCGGCAGCACGCGATAGCCGGACCAGTGCGGCGGGCGGGGGATATCATCGCCGGGGTACCGGGCCTCCAGCAACGCCAGCCGCTGCTCCAGATCGGCGCGAGTCGCGAGCGGGCGGGACTGGTCGGAGGCCCAGGCACCCAAGCGGGAGACGCGCAGCCGGGTCGCGTAATACGCATCCGCCTCGGCCTCGGTGACATGCTCGACCACGCCCTCGATCCGGATCTGGCGGCCGAGCGACTTCCAGTGGAACAGCAGGGCGATATGGCTGTTCGCCGCCAGCTCGCCGGCCTTGCGGCTTTGTTTGTTGGTGTAAAAGACAAATCCGCGCGAATCGGTGCCTTTCAGCAGTATCGTGCGGGCGGAGGGTTTGCCGTCCGGGGTCGCGGTCACGACGGTCATGGCGTTGGGGTCTCGGGGCTCGCTGGCCTCCGCGTCCGTCATCCAGGCCTGAAACAGGGCGAAAGGGTCAGTCGCTTGGTCGATCATGGTTCAGTTTGTTCCTGGAGGGACAGATGAGGCGGCGCCACTGTGGCCCGGCGCAGGCGGAAGGTGAAGCACCCACTTGCCGCATCGGGTGCCGCTGTGCCACCACGGCGCCCAGAGGACGTCGCAACTCACATCATAGCATTGAGGTAGATCATGGCCGATAGCGCCCCAGGGCCTCTCCCGATTCAGGGCACGCTGATGAAGGGCAAGCGCGGCCTCATCATGGGGGTCGCGAACGATCGCTCCCTGGGATGGGGGATCGCCGCCGCCTGCGCCGCACAGGGCGCCGAACTGGCCTTCACTTTTCAGGGTGAGGCGCTGGAGCGGCGGGTGCGTCCGCTCGCGGCCTCCGTCGGCTCTGACCTGCTGTTTCCCTGCGATGTCGCCAATGACACCAGCATCGACGCCGCGTTTGAATCGCTGCGGGCGCATTGGGACGGGCTCGACTTCCTGGTCCATGCCATTGGCTATGCCGACAAGGCCTATCTGCGGGGCCGGTATCTGGACACGCCGCGGGCGGCGTTTGTGCAGGCCATGGATATCTCCTGCTACTCCTTCTCCGCGGTTTGCCAGCGGGCGGTGCCGATGATGCGGCCGGGCGGCAGCCTGCTGACGCTGTCCTATCTCGGCGCCGAGCGGGTGGTGCCGCACTACAACGTCATGGGCGTCGCGAAAGCGGCGCTGGAGGCATCCGTCCGCTACCTCGCCGCCGACATGGGCGATAGCGGCATCCGGGTGAACGGCATCAGCGCGGGGCCGATCAAGACTCTGGCCGCGTCGGGGATTGGGGATTTCCGGTATATCCTGCGCTGGAACCAGCTGAATTCCCCCATGCGCCGCAACGTGACGATCGAGGAGGTGGGCGGCGCCGGCCTCTATCTGCTGTCCGACCTGTCCAGCGGGGTCACCGGGGAAATCCACCATGTCGATTGCGGCTACCATACCGTCGGCATGAAGCATCCCGACGCCCCTGACATCGCGACCGTGGGACACGAATGAGCCACAACACTTTCGGGCATCTGTTCCGCGTCACCACCTGGGGCGAAAGCCATGGCCCGGCCATTGGCTGCGTCGTCGATGGCTGCCCGCCGCGGCTGGCGCTGACCGAGGCTGATATCCAGCCCTGGCTCGACCGCCGCCGCCCCGGGCAATCCAAATTCACTACCCAGCGGCAGGAGCCGGACCAGGTCCGCATCCTGTCCGGCGTGTTTGAGGGTGTGACCACCGGCACGCCGATCGCGCTGCATATCGAGAATGTGGATCAGCGGTCGCGGGACTATTCGACCATCGCGGCGCAGTACCGGCCTGGCCACGCCGATCTGACGTATGATTTGAAGTATGGGGTGCGGGATTACCGGGGTGGTGGGCGGTCCTCGGCGCGGGAGACCGCGATGCGGGTCGCCGCTGGCGGGGTGGCGCGGCAGATCCTTGGCGCCGGGATCCGCATTCGCGGCGCTTTGGTGCAGATGGGGCCGCATAAGATCGACCGGTCGCGTTGGGATTGGGCTGCGCTGGACGACAACCCCTTCTTCTGTCCCGACCCCGTCATGGCGGCGGAATGGGAGGTCTATCTGGCCGCGATCCGCAAATCCGGCTCCTCCGTCGGCGCGGTGATCGAGGTTGTGGTTGACGGCGTGCCCCCCGGTCTTGGTGCGCCCATCTACGGCAAGCTCGACGCCGACATCGCCGGCGCCCTTATGTCCATCAACGCCGTGAAAGGCGTCGAAATTGGCGACGGCTTCGACGCCGCCTGCCTGACGGGCGAGGACAACGCCGACCAGATGCGGATGGAAGACGGGCTGGTGGCATTCGGCTCGAACCATGCCGGCGGCATCCTCGGCGGCATTTCGACCGGCCAGCCGATCGTGGCGCGGTTCGCGGTGAAGCCCACGAGCTCGATCCTGACGCCGCGCCAGTCGGTGGATCGCGCCGGGCAGGAGATCGATGTCAGCACCAAGGGCCGGCATGACCCCTGTGTAGGGATCAGGGCCGTGCCGGTGGGCGAGGCGATGCTGGCCTGCGTGCTGGCCGACCATCTGCTGCGCCACCGGGCGCAGAATCCCGACGCGCCGGTGACGACGCGGTTGCCCCGGAACTGAGGGGCTGGCCGGCGCCGGCGTGACGCGGTTGGCGCGCTGCCGATGGGTCAACGTTAAGGGTGCCAGCGGCGTCCGTGCGTTAGCAGGCGGCGGTGGCGTTCATCCGCGCCTCCTCCGCTTTGGCGTGGGCGATCGCGGCTTCCAGTTCCTCGTCGCTCATTTTCGCGGGATCGCGTTTGAAATCGAAGACGCGGCCATCGGCGCCGCGTTGCTTTTCACGGCGTATGGGGTGTTGCAGCGGTTTTAGCGCGACGACCGGCTCGGGCTGGGCGGGGGCCTCGATCGCCGGTGGCGTCGGGAGGGATTCGGCCGGGCGCTCCTGCGCTTTGAGCAGCAGGCGCATGTTGGTGTTGACCGATCGGTTGAGGCTGGCGTGGATGCGGTGGAGGCGGGCATGGGTGGCTGAGTCCTCCGCCACCGCCGCCTGGGCGAGGCAATCGAGGGCGGCGTATTGCGCGGCGACGATTTGGGCGGCGAGGAGTTGCTCCATCGGATCGCGGGGGGCGTAGGCCGCGAAGGCGGCGGTGATGGCGGTGTAGCGGTCTTTGTATTCGGCCTCGGTCTCGTTGGGTTTGGCGCGGGCGGTGTTGGCGAGGGTGCGGAGAAGGTTGCGGGTGAATGGGGTGTTGTAGTTGGGCTGGGCCTGGATCGGGGCGGGTTTGAAATGCATTGTGAGAAGGTCCTTAGGATGGAAACCTCTCATGGGTAGCAGGTTATAGGAATTTAGTCAAGATCATTTGCGGTGAGCGCAATCGGGTTAGCCATTGACGGACCAGCGCCGCCTTCCCCGTCTTGCCGACGCAGGTCGGCATGACGGGGATGGCTGGCCGCGGGCTGTTGGGAAAACTTGAAATAGGGGGCCGGCGGTGTCAGGTTAGCTTGGTCTGGCTGAGGAAAGCCCATGCCGACCGTCACTATGCTGGAAGCAAAATCCACCCTCTCGCGGCTGCTGGAGGCCGTCGAAAGTGGCAAGGAAGCCGAATTCATCATTGCGCGTAACGGCAAGCCCGTGGCGCGCCTGGTGCCGCTGGAGCGCCCGCCGGCCGGTCAGCGGATCGGCGTTGCCAAGGGGCTATTCGTTGCGCCTTCCGATATCAACGGCGGCGATGAAGTGATCGAGACACTGTTCAGCGGCACGCCTGCTTGAGGCTGCTGCTCGATACGCATATCGCGATATGGGCCATCGTCGATGATCCGCGTCTGACCGCCCGTGGGCGTGAGTTGATTGCCGATCCGGGTAACGAGGTCTTCGTGAGCGTGGCGAGCCTGTGGGAGATCGCGATTAAATTCGGCCTCGCACGCAACGGGCGCGCCGAGATGCCGGTCTCCGCGCTCAGGGCCCACGAATTCTTTCTGATGGCAGGATATCGCATCCTCAATCTTGCGGCCGCTCATGCGCTCGCGATTGAGGGACTGCCACCTTTGCACGGCGATCCGTTCGACCGAATTCTGGTGGCCCAGGCGCTGACCGAACCGGCTCGCCTGCTGACGCATGACACACGGGTCGCTGCGTATAGTGAGAGCGTTATCTTGGTGTAATTGGTGGCCATTTCCGCTGCGCCTGTTTGAGTGATGACGACCTGTTCGACCATGTGGACACGATCCGAGTGGATGGCGCCTAAATGCGGATCATAGCGTCCAGCTGTAGCCCAGCGGGCGACTACGACTGTTACCCAATATGATACCCTGAAATTCGGTTTGAAACCTTTATACTTCACGCTACATTGCCGGGCATCTGACTGTCCGTCCATGCCCGCGGCTGAATAACGGACCATCAGCCTATCCATGGCGAGGTACCATACCGCGGGTCCGGCGGTGTCGAGGGTGGGATTGTCGCCAATTTGTGCGACCGTTCCGCCTTCGCGACACAGGACGACGCCGGACGATCCCTCCCACCTTTGCCCAAGGTTTGGAGCCGCTCTTGCCCCGGAGTCTTTGGCGCGGGTCGATCCGAGAATGACCACGCTGGAAAATCCGCTGGGCCGGGCGGACGGGTACGGCAACACCGTCCATGACCGCGCCGTTTTCGAATGCACCACGAAGAAGCCTCGGGCCGAGCTGTTTTCCGTCATGCCGAAGGG
>CAIUPC010000793.1 GCA_903900905.1 uncultured Acetobacteraceae bacterium | reverse complement strand
CTCCGCCGAATATCCGGGCGTGCTGGCATTGGCGATGTTCTGCGACACCACCGCCAGCCGCGCGTCGATATTGGCGATGCCGCTGCCGGCGATCGCCAAGGCGGCGCCGAGGCTCATTGTTTCATATCAATCGTGGTGGTCAGCAGCTGGTTCGCCGTCGTGACCATCTTGGCATTGGCCGAATAGGCCTGCTGCGCCACGATCAGCTGCGAAAACTCGCTCGCGATATCGACGTTGGAGCCTTCGGTGGAGCTGACGACGATAGTGCCGGCGCCATTGGTATTGGCGATCTCGGCAATCGGATTGCCGGAGTTCAGCGTCGCGGTGAACGCCTGCCCATTCTGTCTCTGTAACTGATCCGCCGCGTTGAACGTCGTGATCGGCACCTGCGCGATCGTGCGGCTCTGGCCATTGTTGTAATTGACGATGATGCTGCCATCGGCCTGCGTGATCAGGCTGGAGAAGCTGCCCGGCGGCACCCCGTTCTGCGTCAGACCGGCGAGGCTGTACGTCGTGCCGGCATATTGCGTCACCCCATTGGCCACCCCATAGGTGCCCATGCCGAGGTCAATGGTCTGCGGGCCGGAGCCGAAATCCACCGTGAACGCCATATCCGCCGAGGTGCCGGGCGCGTAGCCGGCGGCACTCACCGCGCCCGTGGTGTTGAAAATCTGACCGATGGTCCCGGCGGGCACCGGATTGCCGCTGGCGGCGCCGAAGGTGACCTCCGCCGAACCGATGGCCGCTGGTGTCAGCGACGACGAGGCGATGTTGACCGTCCAGTCCCCCGGCGCGTTCTGCACCCAGTCCAGGCTGACCGGATGCACCGTGCCCAAAGCGTCGTAGACGTTGATCGCTGAGGACAAAGGCGCGGCCAAGGTCGCCGTCCCCGCCGCGGGCGTGGCCGGCAGGTTGGCGTTCAACTGCACCGAGGACGTCGCCACCGGATTGAACACTGTCTGTGTCACCTGTATCGGCTGCAACACGTTCTGGTTGACCGCGCCGGTCGTCGGGTCCACCGGCCAGCCGTTCAAATAGAGGCCGGCGCTGTTGACCAGATAGCCCTCCTTGTTGGTCGCGAAATCCCCCGCCCGCGTGTAGAACGGCTGCGGGGAGAAGGTGGTGACCCCGCTGGTGACGTTGCCGATAGGCTCCGACACCGTGAAGAAGCCCTGGCCGGCGATGGCCATGTTCAGCGGCTTGTCGGTCTGGGTGATGGTTCCCTGCACCGTGTTCGCATAATCCGGCCGCGCCACCACCGCCCCCGGATCGTTGACGATGTTGGAGCTGGTGGTCAGAAAATCGACAAAGCTGGTATCGACCCGCTTGAACCCCACGGTCTGCGCGTTGGCGACGTTGTCGCTGATATTGGCGAAGGCGCTGGCCTGGGCGGTCAGGCCGCTGATCGCGGTGTTCAAGGCGCCGTAGATGGACATGGGGGACTCCCGCGGCTGGTGCTCGGGAGGGGTTCAGCAGGAAGCGTGCCAGGGGAGGCCGATTGGGCGTGTCATACCAAGCAGCGTAATGATTGACGTACTGGCGTCGATTACACCGTCATGGTCCGCGAAGGCGGACCACCCACGACTTTGCTGTTCCAATCTGTAACATCGTGGGTGGCGGGCCTGCGCCCGCCATGACGAGCGGGGGCAACCAGCACGTCGCCGTCAAGGAAGGCTGGTATCATTGGGCGCCAGCGTTCCAGCCGCGCTGAGGTTTTCAATCCGCTTTCACGGGTTGAGGGGTTTGCCCATGCGGCAAAACCTGCCGCCCCCGGCACAGTCTGCCGGGCGGTCAGACCGAGGGAACGGTCACCCCGACCATGTCGCCCTCACGGACAATCGCGGCGAGCTGCGCTTCGCTCCACCCCTCCGTCCCCGCCGGGCGCATCGGCAGCACCATCCAGCGATAATCGGCGGTGGAGTCGACCACCCGGATCTTCACCTCCGGCGCGATCACGGTCTTCCATTCTGCCAGCAGCCCGCGCGGATCGCGCACGGCGCGGGCGCGGTAGCCGGCGGATTTGTACCAGAACGGCGGATAGCCCAGCACGGCGCGCGGGTAGCAGCTACACAGCGTGCAGACGATCAGATTATGGGTGTCGGACGTGTTCTCCATCACCCCGAGCGGCGGCATGCCGCGCATGGGGATATCCAGCGCCTCCGCCGCTTTGGTGCCGTCTTCCAGCATCAGCGCGCGGTAATCCGGGTCGGTCCAGGCTTTGGCGACCATGCGCGCGCCCTGGCCGGGGGTGGCGTTGTCGGTGCTCGCGATCTGCGCCTGGATGTCCAGCGGGGAGGCGATGCCCTTCTTCGCCAGCAGGCCGAGCACCGCCTGCAACAGCTGCTCACCATCGGTTTCGAGAATATTGCTCATGCCGCTTCCAGCCAATGTCCGAAGATTTCCACCAGCAGCTCGTCCGTCGTGCCTTGCCCGTCGAACAGCACGTCCTTGCTGAAGGCCACGTGATACAGCGGCCGTTTGGCGGCCGGGCGCGCGAACGCGAGGTCTTCCGGGTTCGGAAAATCGCCAAGGTGCCGAACGATCCTGCCCGGTCGGCCGCGCAGATAATGCGGGGTGCGGATATGGACGGGGCCTTTGGCTTCGGGCCAGTCGTCCTTGACGCGGATGGCGGTGCCGGGGGTGAGGATCATGGTTCCTCCAACGCCGCGCGCAACTCGGCTTCGGTGAACACGCCTTTGGCCAACAGGTTATCGGTGATGGAGCGGATCCATTTCCGGTAGTAGCTGAGGCGGAGGTACTGATCCTCGGGGATCGCCTCGATCGCGCGGCGGAGTTCGTCCGTCGACATGATCTTCTTGGCGCCGAGGATCTGTCGGATGGCGTCCACCGTCTTGTCGAATTCGGTCAGGCCGTGCGGCTCGATGTCCACCGGCTCACACATGAATTTCGCGATGCCGCCCATGTCATGATGGGCGCGGGGTTTTTCCTGGTCCATGGGAAGGAGGTTAGCGGAGGTTCGCGGCGGTGTCGAAGGGGGGATCAGAGGATGCCGCGATCCTGCCCAGGGCCATAGATCCGCAACACAAATACGTCGCCAGCCGTCTGGCTGTCTCCGGTATCGGGGTGGAGTGCGTAGATTGCCCGGTAGCCGCCATCGCAGGGCAACTCTCGCGTGCCGGGATGCTGGCCAGGTTGCCAGAGACAAGGATGGTCGCGCAGGCGCTCAATACTGTCACGAATGGCCGCCAACCGGCGCCAGGCTCCCAGTCCCGATCCGGGTTGGGTCAGCCAGCGGCTCAGGCCTTCCAGATCCGCGAGCGCCTCGGGCGCGTAGATCAGATCGCGCGGCACGGGGAACGCCGGATCGGATCAGCGTGAGCGGGGCTGACGCGGATGGGGGACCGGTAGCGGGTTGGCCGTGCCCAGGCTGTCGATCCAGGCATTGACCTCCGCGGAGGTCGCATAATAGCCGGCAGCGATCGACGCGCGTGCGCGGGCGATGCCATCAGCTTCCCATGCGAGGCGGTTGAGTGGCTCAGACTCGGTTTCCTGGCTCGCCGGGCGGCCAGCGTCGAGATTGCCAGCGTCTAGATTGATCGTGTCCATGGACACAGAGTACCGCATTTCATGCCCAAGGGCCAAGGATTTCAGAAGTAATGTGGTCCACATTGTTGGAAAGGAGTTGGGGCAACTTCAGAGTAGGTCCCGCCGTATTCCGGTGTCTCACCGCGATTGTCGTAAGTACTGATTTTTGGTGCCCGGGAACTCGGAGAATCTGCAAATGACCAAGACAATATCCTTCAGCCTGGGCCCCCATTTCACCGGCTTCGTCGAAGCGCAGGTCGGTGCAGGCCGCTACAGCAACGCCAGCGAGGTGGTGCGGGCTGGTCTTTGCCTGTTGGAAGAGCAGGAGCTCCGGCTGCAAACGCTCCGCGCCGCGCTGATCGAGGGCGAGGCCAGCGGCCCTTCAGCCCCGCTCGACGTTAAAGGGTTCATCGCCTCGAAACGGGCGGTCCGTCCTTCAACGCCATGACGGGCACTGCCCGACTCCCGCCGGGATCGACGTCGTGCGGATTCGGCCGTCACCTCTGATCCTTCCCACGCAACTTGCCCCGCTCCCCCCCAGGCCTTAATGGTGCAACGCATCACGAACGCCCGGATTGGACCATGACCCATAGCTTTCAGGACCTGATCCTGCGCCTGCACTCTTTCTGGTCCCGCCAGGGCTGCGTCATCCTGCAGCCCTATGACGTGGAAATGGGCGCCGGCACCTTCCACCCCGCGACGACGCTCCGCGCCCTCGGCCCCAAGCCCTGGCGCGCTGCCTATGTGCAGCCCAGCCGCCGACCGACCGATGGGCGGTATGGGGAGAATCCCAACCGGTTGCAGCATTACTACCAGTATCAGGTCATCATGAAGCCCAGCCCGGCCGACGCGCAGGAGCTGCTGCTGGCGTCGTATCGGGAAATCGGCCTCGACCCCCTGAAGCACGACTTCCGCTTCGTGGAAGACGACTGGGAAAGCCCGACGCTGGGCGCCTGGGGCCTGGGGTGGGAGGTTTGGTGCGACGGCATGGAAGTCGGCCAGTTCACCTATTTCCAGCAAGTCGGCGGCATCCCCGTGACCTTCCCGAGCTTCGAGATGACCTATGGCCTCGAACGCCTGGCGATGTACGTCCAGGACAAGGAAAACGTCTACGATCTGGACTTCAACGGCGCAAAGGGGGATCAACGCGTCACCTACGGCGACGTGTTTTTAAGGGCGGAGAAAGAATACAGCGCCCATAACTTCGAATTCGCCGACACCACCATGCTGTCGCGCCACTTCGCCGACGCCGAGAAAGAATGCTCCGCCCTGTTGGAGCGCCATCTGGCCCTTCCGGCCTACGACCAGTGCATCAAAGCCAGCCATTTGTTCAACCTGCTGGACGCCCGCGGCGTCATCAGCGTCACCGAACGCGCCAGCTATATCGGCCGCGTCCGCGCTCTGGCGAAGGGCTGCTGCGAGGCCTGGGTGGCCGGGGATAGCGCGTGACTTTCGCTGGTATCGGCGGTAATTCTACCATCCTGACCGCGTCTTCTACCAGGGTGTGACCATGGGTGCGCAGCTGAACATCAAAAGCGACGATGCATACAGGATGGCCTCCCGCTTGTCCGAGATGACCGGCGACAGTCTGACCGCCGTCGTCACCAAGGCGCTGCAAGCGGAACTCGATCGGCGCGAACGCGACAAAGCCGCCGAGGTGGAGCGCATGCTCGCCATGGGCCGGGAAATACGCGCCCATATGCGTGAGCCCGTTAGCTCCGATTTACGCGATCTCTATGACGATGATGGCATGCCGTTGTGATCATCGACGCGTCGGCTTTGTTGGCCATCGTTCTGGCGGAACCGGATGCCGCGCGGTATGCCGATGCCATCGCCGACACCGATCGGCGCCATATGCCCGCGATCAGTTGGTTCGAGGCGACGCTGCGTGTGGATCAAATGGGTGACCCGCACGCCATGAGGCGCTTCGACGATTTCGCCAGGAATTTCCGCATCGAAATCGTCCCGTTCACGGCAGACCATGCCCGGGAGGCCCGCCGGGCCCGCCGGCTGTACGGCAAACCGCACAAAGCGCAGCTCAATTACGCCGACTGTATGGTCTATGGCGTTGCCAAACACGAACGCGAACCCCTGCTGTTCAAGGGCAACGACTTCTCCCAAACCGATATCGAACCCGCGTTAAAGGACTGAGCATGCCCGCGTTTTTCCTGGAACTCTTCAGCGAGGAAATCCCCGCGCGCATGCAGGCCCGCGCCGCCGAGGACCTCGCGCGGCTGCTGACCGAGGCGCTGGCGCCGGTGTCCCCCTCCGCCATCCGCACCTTCTTCGGCCCCCGCCGCATCGCCTTGGCCGCCACCGTCACCGCCGGCGTCGAAGCGACCAGCACCACCGAACGCGGCCCGCGCGCCACGGCGCCGGAGCAGGCACTCGCCGGGTTCCTGCGCAAGCACGGCGCCTCGCGCGAGCAACTACGGCAGGAGGGCGATTTCTGGGTCCTCGACAAAGCCGCCGCCGCGGTCTCCGCCGCCAGCCTGATCGCCGAGGCGGTGCCGGCGGTGCTGCGCCGCTTCCCCTGGCCAAAATCCATGCGCTGGGGCGGCAGCAGCGGCTTCATCTGGGTGCGCCCGCTGCGCCGCATCGTCTGCCTGCTGGATGGCGCGGTGGTGCCGTTCTCCTTGGCCGATGGCGCTGATGACGGCCACGGCCTGGCGAGCAGCAATCTGACCGAGGGCCACCGCTTCCACGCCCCCGGCGCCTTCGCTGTGTCCTCCGCCGCCGACTGGCAGGCGCAACTCGCCGAACGCCATGTCCTGGTGGACGCGGCCGACCGCAAGCGCGTGATCGCGGCCGGTGTGGCCGAACTGGCGGCGGCGCAGGGCTGCACCGTCGTGGACGATCCCGGCCTGGTGGATGAAGTCGCGGGCCTGGTCGAACGCCCGGTCCCCCTGCTCGGCCGCATCGCTGATGAGCACATGGACCTGCCGAGCGAGGTCATGCAGGTCTCCATGCGCATCAATCAGCGCTACTTCGCGCTGCGCACCCCGGACAACAAAGCCGCGCCCTGGTTCGCCTTCGTGTCCAACATCGCGGCCGAGGACGGTGGCGCCCTCATCGTCGCCGGCAATGAGCGCGTGCTGCGCGCCCGCTTCTCCGACGCGCGGCATTTCTGGGACCTCGACCGCAAAATGCGGCTGGAGAGCCGGGTGCCGTCGCTGGATCACGTCACCTTCCAGGCGAAGCTCGGCACGCAGGGGGAGCGGGTGACGCGCCTCAAGCGCCTCGCCTCCATCATCGCCCCGCATGTCGGCGCGCCGGCCGCCATGGCTGAACGCGCGGCCGAGCTGGCGAAAGCGGACCTCGTGTCTGGCATGGTGGGTGAGTTCCCGGAATTGCAGGGCGTGATGGGCAGCTATTATGCGCTGCACGACGGCGAACCGGCCGAAGTCGCGGCTGCCATCCGCGAGCACTACGCCCCCCGTGGTCCGAACGAGGTCGCGCCGAGCGCCCCCGTCTCTATCGCCGTCGCCTTGGCTGACAAGCTGGATCAGCTGGTGGGCTTTTTCGCCATTGGCGAAAAGCCGACGGGCGGGGGCGATCCCTACGCGCTGCGCCGCGCCGCCCTCGGCATCATCCGAATCATCCGCGAAAACCACCTGCGGGTCGGCCTTTTGACGCTGATCAATGCGGCCGGGGAGG
>CAIUPC010000792.1 GCA_903900905.1 uncultured Acetobacteraceae bacterium | reverse complement strand
TTGCGTGATCGTGCCGGACGCTGCCAGCACGCCGGTCGTGTAGCGGATGTTATATTTATACCGCATCATCACCGGCAGCGAGATCATCGCCATCGCGATCACCTGCGCCGCCACCGTGCCGGTAATCGCGCCGAGGATGAATCCCACGATTATGACCGAATACCCAAGCCCGCCTTTGATCGGCCCGAACAACTGGCCCATCGAGTCCAGCATGTCCTCGGCCAGTCCGCATTTCTCCAGGATCGCGCCCATGAAGGTGAAGAAGGGCACCGCCAGCAGCAGGTCATTGGCGAGCACGTTGCCGAACACCCGCGACGGGATGGCCTGGAGGTAGCTGACAGTGAAGAACCCGTGATCGATCGCCACGAAGCCGAAGGCCACGCCCAGCGCCGCGAGCGAGAACGCGACGGGGTAGCCGATCATCATGAACAGAACGAGGCCGCCGAACATGAGCGGCGGCATCATCTCCAGCGTGATCACTGCATCGGCCTTTCGTACCGGGCGTCGATGATGACATAGCCTTTCAGGGCGGCGGCACGCTTGATCGCCTCCGACACGCCTTGCATCGCCAATAGAAAGAAGCCGGCCGGGAGCAGGAACTTCACCGGCCAGCGCACCAGCCCGCCGGCATTGGGGGAGAATTCGTTGACCGCGAATGATTGCATGAAGAACGGCCAGGCGAGCACCGCCAGCAGCAGCGCGACCGGGATCAGGAACACCAGTGCCCCGATCAGGTCGAGCCAATGCTGCCCGCGCTCGGTCAGGTAGAGGTAGAAGATCTCCACCCGCACATGCTCATTGCGTTTGAATGTGTAGGACGCGCCGCACATCACGACGAAGGCGAACATGTACCACTGAATTTCGAGCCAGCCGTTGGAGCTGTAATCGAACGCGTAGCGGATCATCGCATTCCCGGCGCTGATCATGCAGCACAGCAGCACCAGGAAATTCGCGATCCGGCCCAGCCCGTCATTGACCCAGTCGATGCCGTGACTCAGACGCAGCAGGGCACGCATGGCCGCCTCCTTCGGGCGTGGATTACCGCAGCGGGAAGCCCATCGCGTTCAGCGCCGCGACCAGCCGATCGCGCCCGCCGAGCGCGGCGATCTTGCCCATGCGGCCAATGACGCGCCGGGACCAGGTGTCCTGGGTCATGTCGTTGCGCGCCGAGAAAGCCGCCATCTTGGCATCGTAGTCCGCCCGCAGCTTGCTTTCGTTCGGGGTGCCGTAGGTGTCGTGGAACAGGATCGCTTCCTGCGGCAGGCGCGGCTTGACCTCGTTCGCGACGCCCGGCGCGGCATAGCCGACACACAGGCCGAACACGCCGATGGTGCCCTGCGGCAGGCCCAGGATCTTGGCCACTTCCAGCGCGTTGTTGCGCATGGCGCCGATATAGACGGTCGAAAGGCCGATGGATTCGGCGGCGACGACGGCGTTCTGGGCGGCCAATGCGGCGTCGATCGCGGCCACCAGGAAGGTTTCGAGGTACGGCAGCACCTCCAGCGTCACACCTTCTTCGGCGCCGAGGCGCTCATTGCGGGCGGTGTCGGCGATCCAGGCCAGAAACAGCGGGCACTGCTCGATATGCTTCTGCCCGGCCGACAGCCTGGCGATCGCCGCTTTCTTCTCGGGATCGGTCACCGCGATCACCGACCAGGTCTGCAGGTTGGAGCTGGTGGCGGCTGATTGCGCGGCGGCGATCAACGTCTCCAGCGTGCCGTCGGGCAGCGCGTCGGACCGGTAGCCGCGGATCGAGCGGTGCGAGGCCAGCAGCGCGATGGCATCGTTCCACGGGCCGGCGGCGGGGATCGCGTCTTCGCCATAGCGCAGCGCGAGCGCGTCGGTCTTGGACAGCGAACTGGCGTGAGAAATGTCCATGATTTCGGACCCTTATCCTTGGGGTTTGGTCGTTAAGGCGGGTGAGGCGGTCAGAACGGCTTTGGCGCGCCGCCCGACGGACCAGAGGGGACACCGGCGCCGCCGGCGTTGAAGCGGCCGATATTGCCAAACAGCTGCTGCAGGAAGGAGGCCTCGCTGCCCGGCGACGGAGTCTTGCGCTCCACGACTGAGACCGGCAGCGAATCATCAGCTGATTTGGACTGGATGCCGCGCAGGATGCCGCGATCATCGAAGGTCAGGACCACGACCCGCTGCTCTTCCACGCCCATGGTGCGGCCGATACGCGGACGGGTGATCTCACTGACATAGATCCAGGTATTGTCATCGAAGGGCGCCCGCTGGGTCGGGGAGCCGATGACCGCGGTCACGTCCGCGCGCGTCGACGTCCCCGGCGTCAGTTCCTTCAATTGGTCGGCATCGACCTTATTGCCATGCAACTGCGCGGCCGGCTGGAATGCGCTGCATCCCGCCAGGCCGATGGCGATCGTCAGCACGGCCAGATGGCGCGAGAATGGGCGCGGGGACAGGCGCGGCAGAAGCGATTGGGGGAACAAAGGCAGTTCCTCTGGAGCATGCGATGACAGGGGGATGAACGTATCGGGCGCTTCCCTACCATCCCCCGCCACGCGGTGCCAGCCCGCTTGCGTGGGGGATTGTACAGGGCACATCGGCGACAAAACCCGTCATCCCCGGGACAAGCCCCATAGGCGCTAACATAGTGAGAGATGGCAGGAAAAACCGTCATCCCCGGGCTTGTCCCGGGGACCAAGGTTTCCA
>CAIUPC010000791.1 GCA_903900905.1 uncultured Acetobacteraceae bacterium | reverse complement strand
GGGACCAATCGCGGCAGCGGCGGAAACCTTGGTCCCCGGGACAAGCCCGGGGATGACGCTGAGGGTTCGACTCGGGCGCACGTCGATCCAAATGCGATCACCCTGCAAGCCGGGCCATGACGGCGTTGAGCAAAACTGGCAAAAGTCGTTTCCGCAATGTGTGAATCCGGGCGGGCTTGACCCGAGCACCCAAGCCGCTACGTGCCGTGACGAAGACGCGCCCGCTCGCGGCAGCGGAATCCGTGCACTGAGCTTGCCCCGCTTATCCCCCGCGGCCCGTACCCTTTGCCTGATTTCATCCTATCCCCAACCCCCGGGACCCGCTTACATCGCTGCACTGCACCCAAACCCCAAACCGGAGTCGCGCGGCATGGCAATCGTCATCACGGTCGCTCAGCAGAAGGGCGGCACCGGCAAAACCACCCTCGCCGCCAATCTCGCCGCCGCTCTCGCGGCCACGCGCCGGGTGGCGCTGCTCGACATCGACCCGCAGGGCAGCCTCAGCCGCTGGCATGCCCTGCGGACCGCCCGCGCCGTCCCCGCCGCCCCGCTCGCCTTCTCCGCCATCGCCGGCTGGCGTCTGGCGGTCGAAATCGATCGCCTGAAACGCGACTACGATGTCGTCATCATCGACAGCCCGCCACAGATTGAGACCGAGGCCCGGCTCGCCATCCGGGGCGCCTCCATCGTGCTGATCCCCGTCCAGCCCAGCCCGCCCGATATCTGGGCCGCCGAGGGCACGCTGAAACTCGCCGCCGCCGAACGCCGCCTCGCCGCCGTGGTGCTCAACCGGGTGCCCGCGACATCGCGCCAGCGCGAAACCGTGCAAGCCGAGCTGACCGCCAAGGGCTGGCCGTTGCTCACATCCGTTATCGGCAACCGCACCGGCTTCTCCACCGCCTTCGCCGAGGGGCTGGGCGTCACCGAAGCCGCGCCCCGGACTTCCGCCGCCAGCGAACTCAGGGCATTGATGGCGGAACTGCTGGAGAAGTCCCAATGACCCTGCTCGCCCTCCTCAAAGCCATCCACCTCCTCTCCGCCATCCTCTGGGTTGGCGGTATGTTCTTCGCCTATGTCGTGCTGCGCCCCAGCCTGGTGGTGCTGGAGCCGCCGCAGCGCATGCTGCTGCACACGCAGGTGTTCAAGCGCTTCTTCCTGATCGTCTGGCACGCGATGCCGCTGTTGCTGCTGACGGGATACGGGATGATCTTCGGCTTCCTCGGCGGGATGGCGCATCTGGCCCCCGGGGTTCACGCCATGATGGGCCTGGGCCTGGTCATGAGCGCGGTGTTCCTGTTCATCTTCTTCGGCCCCTACAAGCGCTTCCGCCGCACCACCGACCGCGCCACCATGGCCGCGTCGATGGATTCGATCCGTAAACTGATTGGCGTCAACCTGGTGCTGGGGATCCTGACGGTTCTGGCGGCGGCGCTGGGCTGACCACCAAATCCAGCCGCGCCTCCATCACCTCCGGCTCATCCGGCAGGCGGCGGAGCGTGAAGCCGAGGTGGCGGATGAAGGCCAGCATCGGGGCGTTGTCGGCCAGGATCTGCCCGACAACCTCCGCCATGCCGCGATCGCGCGCCCAGTCGATCAGCCGGTGCATGAGGTGGCTGGCCAGGCCCTTGCCCTTCATGTCCGCCTGCACGATCACCGCGAATTCGCCGCTGCGTCCCTCGGTATCGCCGACGATGCGGGCGACACCGACGGTCTCGCTGGTCGTCGCGCGGATCGCCACGAAGGCCATTTCCCGCTCGTAATCGACCTGCGTCAGGCGCGCCATGCGCTCGGGCGAGAGTTCGTGGATGGCGCTGAAGAAGCGGAAGCGGACATCGGTTGGGGACAGGCGCTTGAAGAATCCGGCATGCGCGGTGGCATCCTCCGGCCGGATGGGGCGGATGATCAGGGCTTCATCGCGGGCGGTCCAATGTTCCACCAACTCGCTGGGATAGGGCGCGATGGCGAGGCGCCCGGGCGGTGCCCCCGCGGGCCGCAGCGTCAGGCTGGCCTTCCAGGTGGGGCCGAGGGTGAGGCGGGCAATCACCGGGAAATCAACGATCAGCTGGCTGACCCGGACCAGCCGCTCCGCCAGATCATTGTCGTCGGGCACCCCGGCCCGGGCAATAAGGGCATGCGCGAGGGTGAGGTTCAGCGGCGGCAAATCCATCGCCCGATCCGGACCGAGCGCGATGACCGGCCCGAATTCCGGGTCATCAGAGACCTCGATCGCCACGCCGGGCAGCGTCTCGATCCCATAGGCGGCCAGGACCGCGCTGGTCTCCGCCGCCGGCACGGCCGTGCCCTGGACCGCCGCGAGGACCGCGCGCACCGCGTCCTGGTCAGGGGCCAGCGGCAGCACGGCGCTGCCCGGCAGTTCCCGCGCCGCGGCCCGGTTCCGCCGATCGCGGACGAGGTGCAGGAAGCCGAGCACGGCCTGTTCGGGGGAGGTGAAGACCGCCAGCCCGGCCTCGGCCAGGATGCGGCGCAGCGGGCCGCCGGTGGTTTGCCCCATGGCGCAGATCAGCACCGGCACCGGCAGCGCCTTCACCGCCGCCGCGCAGGCCGTGGTATCCACCGGCTGGCCGGGCGTCAGGACCCAGAGCACCCCGCCGACGGTCTTGTCAGCGGCGATATCCGCCATCCGCATGGGCGCCGCGCTCAGGCCATAGCGAGCCGCCGAATCCGCCGCGAGCTGGCCCGCCCCGGGGTCCTCGGCGACGATAGAAAGCAATTCCGACCGCGCCGGCCGCGCCCGCGACAGGGTTTCCACCGCCGCCAGGATATCATCGAGGCCACCGACACTCAGCACCCCGGCGCGGCGCAAAGCGGCTTCGAAGGCCAGGGCGGCTGGGTCGTTCGGCCCGGCATGGCTGCCGCCGGTGCGCACGGCCAGCACCGGCCGGAAGCGCGCGGCGGCGCGGGCGGCCGACAGGAAGGCGCGGCGATCCTTCAGATGGTGGATCTCCATCAGGATCGCGCCGGTGCCGCTGTCGGAGGCCAGCCAGTCCAACGCCATCCCGAAGCCGATATCGGTGTTGTCGCCAACCCCGATTACATGGCTGAAGCCGACCCCGTTCGGGCCGGCCCAGTCGATGATGGCCCGGGTCAGGCCCACGGATTGGGAGACCAGCGCCAGCCGGCCCGGCGGCACGGCGATATGGGCCAGGCTGGCATTGAGCCCGATACCAGGCACCGCCAGCCCAAAGGCATTCGGCCCCATCACCCGCACCCCGGTGCGCCGCGCGGCATCCGACAGGTTGGGGCCGGCCACTGGCACAATGCCGGCGAAGCAGCCCTTCGCCGCCAAGGCCTCCATCGTGGGGATAACGTGCTCGGATGCGGTGGCGATGATCGCGAGGTCCGGGACGGTGGTAAGGTCTGCCACCCGCTCCACGGCCTCCACCCCGCCCTTGAAGCCGCCGAGCGCCAGATGGGCGCGAATGTCGGGGCTCTCCTGGCCGATGAGAGCGACCGAGCGCGGATGGAACAGGCAGGCGGGATTGAAACGACCAGCAGGCGCGAGGCGGGGAATGGTCATGGGCTTTTGTAGCACGGTTCGCCCGCCCCGGTTGCCAGCGCCGCCCGGCTGGGCTTGCATGGCGGCCATGATCGAAGGGGAGGAAATGTGATGGCCGATCGCTCGAACTGGGATCCGGAAATGGCCGCTTTCACGGCGGCGGCGGAGGCGGAGGCCGCGAAATACCCGCCCGTCCGCGCAACCCTGCCGCTGGAGCCGCACCGGCGCATCAACGATCTGCTGGGCATGCGCACCGCCGTGGGCGGGCCGGAGATGGCCGAGACCACCGATCGCTGGGTCGGCGCGCGCGGCCGCCGCATCTTCTGCCGGGTGTTCCGACCCGCCGTGGATCGCCCGCTGCCGACGCTGGTGTATTTCCACGGCGGCGGCTGGGTCTGGGCCAATGTCGATACCCATGACCGCATGACCCGCGAATACGCCGCCGCCGGCATGGTGAACGTGGTGAGCGTGGATTACGCGCTCTCGCCGGAAGCCAAATTCCCTCAGGCACTGGAGGAATGCGCCGCCGTCGTGCGCTTCATCGTCGAAAGCGGCGCGGATTGGGGGCTGGATGGATCACGGATCCTGCTGGGCGGCGACTCCGCGGGCGGCAATCTGGCGCTGGCGGCGGCGCTGCTGCTGCGCGACACCGGCGGCCCGGCGTTGAAGGGCATCCTGGCGAACTACCCCGTCTCCGACAGCCGCTTCGACACGCCGAGCTACCAGGAATTCGGCGCCGGCGGCTACGGCCTCAACACCGAGCGCATGTCCTTCTACTGGAGCGTCTACGCCGCCCACGAAGCCGATCGGCTTAACCCGCTGGCGGCGCCGCTGCGCGCGGATTTGCGGGGGTTGCCGCCGGTGCTGGTGCTGCTGGCGGAGCTGGATGTGCTGCGCAGTGAGGGCGAAGCCCTGGTCGAGAAGCTGCGGGAGGCGGGCAATCCTGTGGAAACGCGGACGTTCTCCGGCGTCGTGCATGGCTTCCTGCGTGCGACGGGGCATGTGCAGAAGGCGCGGGATGCGGTGGCGGCGGCGGGTGAATGGATGCAACGGGTGGGGTAAGGCCAAGCGCCGTTGAAATTGACTCTCCCCCTCCCCTTGAGGGAG
>CAIUPC010000790.1 GCA_903900905.1 uncultured Acetobacteraceae bacterium | reverse complement strand
GGCAGCATGCCCACCCCATGCGAGTCGTGGCCGGCCAGATTGGCGCGCACCAGGTGATCGGCGACTTCCGCGGCCTCAACCGCCTCGCTGCCCATGCGGGTGGCGATCAGATGGCTCAGAGTTTGCAATCCGTGGGCTGTAAAGGTGGGCATGGGGATGGTTCCGTCGTGAATGGGATGACGCTGGATAAAGCGGCTTTCCGGCTTGGGGAAGGGGTTGGATTTGTATTACATGGCTACGCGACGCTGTGTAACGTCAACCATCGAGCCAGAGGCGCCCATGTCCGCCCCCATTTCCATCCGCCTGGACGACGAAGTCCGCGCCACCCTGGTCGCCGAGGCCGCGGATCATGGCATCGGCCTGGCGACCTATATCCGCCAGCTCGCGACCGATGCGGCGCGGGAGGTTCGGCGCAAGCGCATCCGGGAGCAAACCGCGGTGGTGGCGAAGTATATCCGGGAGAATAAGGAGGCTCAGGAGTTTTACGACTTCTGGGGTACCCCCACGAGCAATCTTTGACGTGTCGGTCTTCGAACCCGGGCAGATCGTCATCACCGATTGGCGGGATGCTCTGCCAAAAGAAGCGAACAAGCTGCGGCCAGCGGTCGTGATCCACGACAACACGCTGTTCGCTGACGATTATCCGAATGTGATCCTCGTTCCCTTGACTGAAGACGGCAGTATGGTTGCACCCGATCTCGCAGTGCGCATCGACCCGACCCCGGAAAATGGCTGCACCAAGGTGTGCTTCGCCGTATCCCCGCTGGTCGCCGGGACGTCGGAGTTGCGGGTCTCTCCAACCCCCAGCCGCATCACGGCGGACCAGCTGGCGCGGATCCGCCGTCAGGTGGCGGAGGCGATCGGCCTCGGCTGAAGCGATGCCGAGGCCAGCGGGAAATCGGTGACAGGGTGGGGCAAGGTTACATCGCGTGATCCGACAGCCTGGGATCGAGCGCGAATTCGTGCGTCAGATAGTCGATCATCGCGCGGACCTTCAACGAAACGAACCGCCGCGACGGGTAGACCGCGTTCATCGGCAGTGGCTGCGGCTCATAATCGCGCAGTAATACCTGGACGGCGCCGGATGCCACCTCGCCGGCAAAGGCGAAGGCCGGGATGACCGCGATTCCCAACCCGCACAGAACGCCGGCGCGCACAGCCTCCGAATTGTCGGCGCGAAAGCGGCCAGTGACTTCGACACTGGGCGCCCCCTGGAAGAACCAGCGGTTCCCGGTCGCCAGCCGGGTGTAGACGATACACTCATGCCCCTGCAGATCCGCTGGCGTCGCGGGGGCAGGGCATTGATCGAGATAAGCGGTCGACGCGACGGTAACCCGCCTCACAAGGCCAATCTTTCGGGCGATCAGGCCGGGATCGGTGATCTCGCCGATACGGATCGCGAGGTCGATGCCTTGTTCCACCATATCGGTAAAGCTGTCGGTCATGGTCAGGTCGATGGACACATCCGGGTAACGGGCCAGAAAACCCGCCAGCCGCGGCATCACATGCAGCCGGCCAAACACGACCGGCGCCGCCAGCCGTAGCTGGCCAGAGGGCTTGCCGCGCCGCCGCCCGACGGCGTTTTCCGCCTCCGCGAGCGTCTCCAGCACCCGCACGGCATGTTCGTAGAATGACCGTCCGTCATCGGTGAGCGTCAGCGCGCGGGTGGTGCGGGTCAGCAGGCGGGTGCCCAGATGGTCCTCCAACGTGACGATCTGGCGGCTGACCGTGGGCTGGGTCGTGTTCAGCTGACTGGCGACGGCGGTGAAGCTGCCGGCTTCCACCACACGAACGAAGGTCTGCATGGGGCTGAGGAGGTCCATCGTGCACTCATACGATTAATGTATGAGTGATATCAGAACGGGCCTGATTATCCAAATCCAACCCGAGGTTCACAGTCCTGGTCATGGAACGGGGATCACCCCGCCCCACCACACCAAACCTGGAGTCAGCACCATGATCCCGAATTATTTCTCCCGCTTCGCCCATCTGCGCATGAGCCGCGACGCCAAAGGCGTTCTGCTGGTGGAAATGCACACCGATGGCGGGCCGATCCGCTTTGATGCCACTGATCATGAGCAGTTCGTGGATGCGTTTTACGAAATCGGCCGCGATCGAGGCAACAAG